>JANXVF010000093.1 GCA_025351785.1 Flavobacterium sp. | reverse complement strand
ATAGAATTTTATTGGGTGGTGGTAGAAATCTTGATTTTGAAGGAGAAACTACTACTGTATTTGGACAAACAGAAAAAATTCAAAATCGTTTGGAAGAATTATTAAAGGAAGTAATTTTACCCAATGCAAAAGTTGAAATCTCACACCGATGGTCTGGAATTATGGGCATGGGAGACAGTAAAAATCCAATTGTAAAACAACTTTCGACAAATGTTTATTGTGGTGTTAGACTTGGTGGCATGGGAGTTGCCATAGGCAGTTTAGTAGGACAAGAATTAGCATCATTAATATAAATGGCAGTAAAAAAAACATCAAAATCAAGCAAAAATTCAAAATCTTTTTTAAAAAGGATTTTTAATTTATCATTAAAAATTTTCCTTTGGTTTTTTGGTATCTCTATATTTATAGTGATTGTTTTCAAATGGATTCCTATAACTATAACTCCTTTAATGGTTACAAGAGCTGTTGAAAATAAATTAAATGGGAAAGAAATGGTATTAAGTCATGATTGGGTTCCGCTTCAAAATATATCAGTTAATTTGCAAAAAGCAGTCATTGCAAGCGAGGACGGAAACTTTTTAATTCATAGTGGTTTTGATTTTAAAGCAATAAAAAAAGCCATAAAAAATAATAATAAAGGAAAAAAACTAAAAGGTGGGAGTACCATTTCGCAACAAACTGCAAAAAATATTTTTTTATGGCAAGGACGAAGTTATCTTCGCAAAGGTCTCGAAGCTTATTTCACAGTTTTAATTGAATTAATTTGGGGCAAACAACGAATTATGGAAGTTTATTTAAACAGTATCGAAATGGGAAATGGCGTTTATGGTGCTCAGGCTGCAAGCCAACATTGGTATCGAATTAATGCTAAAAATCTTTCGCCAAATCAAGCTGCAGGTATTGCATCAATACTTCCAAACCCTCGAAAATTTAAAGCTACAAATTCAACATTATATATAGAAAATAGGAAAAACAAAATTGCAAGAGTGATGCGTTTTGTAGGAAACCCAAAATACTAGAGAATTTTGTATTTTTACAATCAGACACCTATAAATAAAAAAAATGCAAGAATTCTGGATATTTTTCAAAATTGGATTACGCCATGTTTTAGATATTCATGGTTATGATCATCTTCTTTTTTTAATTGCTTTAACAGTTCCATACTCCTTTAAAGATTGGAAAAGAGTCTTAATTCTAGTCTCTATTTTTACAATTGGTCATACACTAGCCCTATTATTATCGGTTTTTAATATTGTAGTTGTCAAAGCTAATATAGTAGAAATCATAATACCCATTACGATTTTAATTACTGCTTTTTTTAATCTTCTCAAAGCTGGCAAATCTGCAAAGCAAGAAAGTATAACATTTATTGGCTTTGTAACTTTATTTTTTGGAATTATACATGGATTGGGATTTTCAAATTATTTTAAGACAATATTATCTGGTGATGCTTATGATAAATTACCCAAACTTTTAGAATTTGCTCTCGGAATCGAAGTTGCTCAAATCATAGTAGTTTTATCAGTATTAATTCTTTCTTTTATTGTGCAAACACTTTTCAGATTTAACAAACGTGACTTTACATTAGTCGCATCGTCTTTTGTTATAGGTGTTGTAATTCCATTAATTATCGAAAATCAAATCTGGAAATAGTAATTTTCAGGAGCAAATCAATAGTCTATATTTACAATGGTAATTCCTGCTTTGCACTTGTAGTCCCAATAAAAATTGGGAGCTACCGTTTCAATCAGGGCTATAAGATTTTCTATTTGATTATTTACAAAGTTTATTAAAACAAAAAATGCCTCATTTTCATGAAGCATTTTTATGTAATTATAACAAGTATTTATTTAATTGCATCAACTTTAGCTGTTACTTCAGCTTCAGTTCCTTCAAAAGTTTGAGTCTCAGACTTACCATTTACCATACTAGTAACTGTTGCTTTACATTTCCCATTTGTATTAATAATTTTCACTCTAATATCTTTACTTGAAGTAGTCATATCTACACATGAAGTTTTTTTAATAAAGTTTCCGTTTGCATCATAATGAGCTAAACAAGCTTCTTTTTCTTCGGGTGTGCATTTCATATCATCACACATTTTTGCACATTCGTCTTTGCTCATTGTCGCACATTTGCTCATGTCACATTTACCCATATCGTCAGAGCAAGATTTTGTTGTTTCAAATCCTTTTGCAAAATCTTTTACAAATTTTTCTTTTCCATCAGCAGAACTGTTTCCTAAAATTGGAGCAATAACTAAACCTATTAAACACGTTAATTTAATCAAAATATTCATCGAGGGTCCAGAAGTATCTTTAAATGGATCACCAACAGTATCACCCGTTACAGAAGCTTTATGTGGCTCCGATTTTTTGTAAAACATTTCTCCATTAATCATCACTCCTTTTTCGAATGATTTCTTTGCATTATCCCAAGCACCACCAGCATTCGATTGAAAAATCCCCATCAAGACTCCACTTACAGTCACTCCGGCTAATAAACCACCTAAAACCTCAGGGCCAAAAGTGAATCCAACTATTAAAGGAGTAATCAAAGCAATTGCACCAGGCATTAACATTTCACGAAGTGATGCTTTAGTAGATATGGCAACACATTTTTCATATTCAGGTTTTGCTTTGTATTCCATAATTCCTGGAATCTCGCGAAATTGACGACGAACTTCTTGAACCATGTCCATAGCTGCTTTACCAACAGCTTGGATACATAATGCTGAGAAAATAAATGGAATCATTGCACCAACAAATAATCCGGCAAGTACATTCGCCTTGTAAATATCGATTGCATGAATACCAGCTATTCCAACAAAAGCCGCAAATAATGCTAATGATGTTAATGCAGCAGAAGCAATAGCAAATCCTTTTCCTGTAGCTGCTGTTGTGTTTCCAACTGCATCTAAATTATCAGTACGTTCACGAACTTCAGGAGGTAATTGGCTCATCTCTGCAATACCACCAGCGTTATCAGCAATTGGCCCGAATGCATCAATTGCTAATTGCATAGCAGTTGTTGCCATCATACCTGCCGCAGCAATAGCTACACCATATAAACCTGCGCAGTAATATGAGCCCATAATACCAGCAGCTAAAGTTAAAATAGGAATAACAGTTGATTTCATACCAACAGCTAAACCACCAATAATATTAGTAGCATGTCCAGTAGAAGATTGTTGTATAATTGATAATACAGGAGCTTTGCCCATTGCTGTGTAATACTCAGTCACAATACTCATAACAGCACCAACGAC
>JANXVF010000088.1 GCA_025351785.1 Flavobacterium sp. | reverse complement strand
GTAGACCAAATTGAAGGAACCAGCGTAAAACTGCATACTTTTCCAGACGGACACATGAGTCATATTGAAAATAAAGACGAATTGTTGGTTGTTTTGGGTGAGTTTTTAAAAAGAATTTAACCGCAAATAAGCAAGGAAAGAAACGGAAAGTTTGCAAGATTTTTAAAAAATATTAAAAGGAAAACTTAGCGCCATTGCGGTTAGACTTTCTCTTCAAAAGCTACATCAGAACTCAAAATTTCATTTAATAAAACCACAATTTCTTCAATATAATTTTGCATAATTTGAGGTGTGATTACGTCATAAACTTCTTTTCCTTCTTTAAATTTGAAAGGTAAAAACCCAGATTTTAAATTCTTAAACGATATAATTCCAGCCTCAATTTCATACTCTTCCATTTTATTTTCATACATAAAAGCATATAATAAAACCTGAATAATTTTGTCAAATTTTATTTCGCTTGTCAAGCCATTCCATTGTTTTAAGGTAACATTTGTTTGTTCAACTTTACCTGTTTTATAATCTACAATCCTTATTTTTGGTTTTTCATTTTTTTTACTTCTCAACTCAATTCGATCTACATTTCCTTTAATCAATACTGGAAATGGGAGTTTAAAATGTTCTAATTTTCGTTCTAAAGTTGTTTCTAGAGCAATAATTTTTATAGCGTCGCCGTTTTCGATTTCAGATAATTCTAATTTTAAAAAGTTTAATATATTACGTTTCGCAACTTCAAAAGCTAATAAATTCCTTCCTTTTTTGATTTCTCCTTCTTTATAAACAGCTTTAAATTGTTTTAAAACTTCATCATCAATTTTAGAAATTCCTATTTTGATATTTTCTAAAGTCAAAAATTTTCCAATATAAGGTTTGTATAGCTCTTCTAAAGTTTTATGAATTATAGTTCCAAGAGTATTTACTGCAATATTTTCTTCTACCTCATCGGCTTCAGAAATTCGCAAAATTCGTTGAAAATAGAACTGTATCGGATTTCGAATATATGTCGTTAAGGAAGACGGCGAAAAACCTTTTTCTGCAATTTCACGCAAACGTTTCATGATACTTTCCGATTTTGGAATTACCATAGGTTTATAGGCAATTTCGGGTACATTAGCATTAAAAATTCTGTGAGTTAAATTGTGATTTGGTTGTTTTTCGACTTCTAATTGTGTTATAAACCGACTTTTTTCACCTGCATCAATTCCTTCGCTTTCAGTATTATAAATTAAATAAATGTTTTTTGCACGTTGTAGCAAATGATAAAAATGATAGGTGTAAATTGCATCTTTTTCTTTGTAAGTTGGCAACCCTAATTCTCTCTTAACATCATAGGGAATGAAAGAATTCATACTTTTTCCTGCAGGAAATTTACCTTCATTAACTGAGGTAATAATTACGGTTTCAAAATCTAAAACTCGACTTTCTAAAACTCCCATTATCTGCAATCCGTTTAATGGCTCGCCTTCGAATGAAACTTCGGCTATGTCAATTATTTGCTTATAGATGGCATATAAAGTCTCTATTTTATCGATAGAAGCATGGGACGAATAATATGAAATTAGTTTATTAATTACTTTAAAAATAGAATATAAAAAAGCATTTGTAATCTTTTCATCTTGACTTTCATGATTTAAATTTTCTTTTAATTTTAATAATATCTGAGAAACCGAATTTAGAACTGCTAACGAATTTGAATCCCATTTTAGAAATAATAACTTAAATAAATCATTAGAATTTGGATGTAATTCTAATAATTTTTTGTGAGTGATAAAGGTAAAATTATTTCTATTAATTAAATAAACCAAACTATTTGCATCAACAAAAGGTTCTATTAACGGATGTGTTAAAATATCAATAACATCTTTATAGTAAAAAACATAGCTTTTTGCATTTCGGGATAAAGCATTAACATGAGTTTTAAATAATTTAGCTACTAAAATTTGTACAGGATTGTTCATGCTCGAGTATCCCATTGTGATGTTTAATGCATCAACTGTTGATGGTAGAGAATATAAAACTGGAATCAACAAACTTTCTTCACCGAGCACAACTGCTACATTTTTTAATTCATTCGAATTATTTCTTGCACTTATTTTAGCTATCAAATCACCCACTATTTTTGCTTGTCCAATAGATTTTGGTGTGCCTATAATTTGGATATCCTTATCATCAGAATAATTAGTAGCAATCCACTCAAATGGATTTGACTTGTAATAAGACCAGTCTTTTTTGAATTTTCTGGTAAATAATCCAGCATCATGTTGAAGATCATTAAGAAAAGTGGCATCGATATCCCAATAAATTTTAGCTTTATCTATAGAGAGTAACTGTTGCACAATTTTTTCTTCGGCTTGATTTAAAGCATTGAAGCCAGCAAAAATATACTTTACGTTTTTATTATTTTGAGTAAAATAATTTAAATTATTAACAGCCTCGCGATAAATTAAACCCTGATAACCTATGCCTTTATTTACTAAATGGGTATAAAGCGATTTGTAATATAGAGGAAGTAATTTCCAAAAAGCAAGATAGTTTTCAATCAGATTTGTCCTTTTATTAATATCTACCGACCAGTGTTCGATTTCTTTAATATTTTCAAGATATTTTAAAACTTTATCTGGATCTAATAAATAACGATCTATTTCATTAAAATCTTGCAGAAGAGTTTTTGCCCAATTGGCAAATGTTTCAAATGATTCTTGCTTTAAAGTTTCAGTAACTGATAGGTAAACAGCATAAAATTCGAATACTAGTTCAATACTATCTATCGATCTAATCCCAGCGATATCTTGAACAAAATCTTCTATACTTTGAATTTCAGGAGAAAAAATTGTTTCTGTTATTTCATTTTTTAATTCTTCTACTAGAAATACCTTAGCTCTTTTATTTGGAAGTATTATTATTAAATCTGAAATATTTTCAGCATAATCAGCTATTAATTGCTGCGAAAGTTTATTTAAAAATGACTGTTTAGACATGTTATAAATATAAAAAAACGTCTCGATAAATCGAGACGTTTTCTTAAAATATTTTGAGAGAAATTATTTCATCAATTTCACTTCTACTCTTCTATTATTAGCTTTACCAGCTTTAGTTTTATTAGAATCAATTGGCATTGACTCACCGAAACCTTTTGATGATAATCTTGAAGAAGAAATTCCGTTAGCAATTAAATAATCTTTAACTGCACCTGCTCTGTTTTCTGATAAAGTTAAGTTAGCTGCATCTTTACCATCACTATCAGTATGACCTTCTAGAGAGAACGTAGAGTTAGGATATTCTTTCAAAATTGCTACCATAGCCTCTAATACTGGATATGTTTGTTTTTGGAAAGAAGCTTTACCAGAATCAAATAATATAGTTTTAGCATAGTCGTTTAGTCTTTTCATTACCTCGTCAGTAACTTCAGGACAACCATTGTTTGCAACTGTTCCTTTTACATCTGGACATTTATCATCTTTATCAAGAACTGAATCTCCATCTCTATCTGGCCAAGGACATCCACCATTTTCTTTTGGACCTTTAACTGTAGGACATTTATCATCTTTATCGGTTATACCATCTCCGTCAGTATCAGGACAACCATTTAATGATTTTAGACCAAAAACATCTGGACAAGCATCATCTTTATCAGCAATACCGTCGCCATCTTTATCAGGACAACCGTTTAATTCAGCTAAACCAAATTCTTCTGGACAAGCATCTTTACTATCTTCAATACCGTCTTTATCAGTATCTGGACACCCTTTAAATTCTTTTAAACCTGCAACATCTGGACAAGCATCATCTTTATCATATATTCCATCTCCGTCTCTATCGCTAGCACCAAATTTGAAAGTTAACCCTGCAAAATGTTGCATGTGTGAAGCAACATCAACATTTGGTGTACGTGTATCATCGAATGAGTGTTTGTATGTAGATTGGAATGATAAACCAACATTTTCAGTAAACCATAATGTTAATCCTAAACCTCCATTTACAGTTCCAGCAGAAGCATCGCCTAACCAAGTATAACCTCCACCAACATGAATAGAAGGATCAATTACTTTGGATCTGATGGCGTTCATAAAGCTATATTTAATAACTGCATCTGCAGCATAATAAGATAAATCACCAGGATTAGTTACAGGATATTTTCCAGGTATTGTCAATCTTTCACCTACAAATCTAGTAATCTTGTTTACAGATCCTGTTACTCCAAAAGAAAAACCATCTCCTACATATCTAGATACATTTACAGCAGAAACTGAAGGAATAATATTCCAATAGTCCTGAGCATCAAAATATTGTGAAAATTGATCTTCTAATTTTGAAGCAGCACTTACTCTGCCTCCATCAATTGCGTTTGCTCCAAACGAAATTGCCCATTTGTTGTTACTGTCTTGTGCTTGCGAAGAAATTCCAGCAAACATTATCAAAGCAACTAATACTTTTTTAAGATGTTTCATACTTTATTGTTGTTAGATTATATAGATATAATGTGGCAAAAGTAAAACGAAATAATGTAATAACAAAATCAAAATGTTAAAATGTATTAATTATGTAAACATTTTTGAAAATTCTGCAATCATTTTCGAGACTTTCAGATCATTTGATAGTTAAATCACATTTAATTTTTTCCCGATTTCTGTAAATGCATTTATTGCTTTATCTAAATGCTCTTTAGTATGTGCTGCTGAGAGTTGTACCCGAATTCTAGCTTTATCTTTTGGAACGACAGGATAGAAAAATCCAATTACATAAATTCCCTGATTAAGAAGTTCGTCTGCCATAATTTGAGATAATTTAGCATCATAAAGCATCACTGGAACAATAGCAGAATCACCGTTTATGAAATCAATTCCTGCTTTTCGCAAGCCCTCTTTAAAGTAATTTGTATTCCATTCCAACCTATCTCGCAATGTTGTATCATTTTCTAATATTTCGAACACTTTTATCGATGCACCTACTATTGCAGGAGCTAAAGAATTAGAAAATAAATAAGGTCGTGATCGCTGACGTAAAATTTCGATAATTTCTTTTTTTGCAGTAGTATAGCCACCCATCGCTCCACCTAGTGCTTTTCCTAATGTACCTGTAATAATGTCTACTCTTCCCATTACTCCTTTTGCTTCAAGAGTTCCTTTGCCAGTAGCCCCAATAAATCCTGCAGCATGACATTCGTCAACCATTACTAAAGCGTCATATTTATCGGCTAAATCACAAATTTTATCTAAAGGCGCAACTAATCCATCCATAGAGAAAACTCCATCAGTAACAATTAATTTGAAACGATGACCATTTTCATTAGCTTTCTTCAATTGATTTTCTAAATCCTCCATATTGGAATTTTCATAGCGGTATCGTGCTGCTTTACACAAACGAACACCGTCAATAATAGAAGCATGATTTAATGAATCAGAAATAATACAATCTTCTTCGCCTAGTAATGGTTCAAAAACGCCACCATTGGCATCAAAAGCGGCCGCATATAATATTGTATCTTCTGTTCCATAGAAGTCGGCTATCTTTTTTTCTAATGTTTTATGAATATCTTGAGTTCCACAAATAAAACGTACCGATGACATACCAAAACCATGTGAATCTAAAGCGTCTTTTGCTGCTTGAACAACTTCTGGATGTGAGGATAAACCTAAATAATTATTAGCACAAAAATTTATAACAGTTTTTCCGTTTACTATAATTTCGGCACCTTGAGGCGAAGTAATAATTCGTTCTTTTTTATAAATACCGTTTTGTTCTATTGTATTTAATTCGTTTTGAAGATGTTCTTTAAGTTTAGAGTACATATTTTATAGTTAAGAATTTTAATAAAATTAATACAAAGGTAAAAAGGATTAAGTATTTGATAATAGTAAGTAAGTTAAATTTTTACAATCTACTTTGTTTGTAAAAAATTATTCCAAAGTTTAGAAAATGCATTTAAAAACAAATCACCCTGCAAAAGGTATCCTTCCTTCGAAAAATGAACTAAATCTGGGCGTAATAATTGAGAAGATTTCCATTTTACAGCTCCATCTAAACCTTTGCTAGCTGAAAATAAATCCCAAAAACAAAGGTTGTTTTGATAACAAAAATCTTTTATAACTGTTGTCATTATGCCTAAAATAGCATTGGGTTTAATTTTTTTGAAATAAGATATTGGAGGCGAAACTAAAACAATAGTTGCTTGAGGTGTTGCAGTTTTAATTAAATCGATCGTATTTTTAATATCGGATAAAAATAAATCAATTGATAAATTTTGATCTTGTGCTTCATTTGTTCCTAAAGAAATTATATAACAATCTGCTTTTAAATTAGGAAGTTGTTTCCAAAAATTATTTGTTTTATTGTAGTCAGAATATTTTGCTCCGTTTGCTCCAATAGCGTGATATAGTATTCCTTTTTGGTTATTTTTTTCTAATGAAACTCCGTAAAACATAATGGTATCTGTTGCAGGAAATGTAATTTTGAATCCCGATGTTGCTGATTTTAAGTTAATTGATAGATAATCTGTATTCAAATTTAAGCAAATATCTTCTTGCTCATTTTCATTATAATCTAATAAAATTTCGCTTGTATTTTTTCCAAAAAATAGATTTACTTTATCAAAACACGCTTTTTTTTCATTTATTGACCTTAGTTCAAGTTTAAATTCGGGATTTATATTTTGCGATTTTATCACAAACCCAGAAATCCCTCTCGATATAGTGGTGTCTAATCGAGTAATCCTGCTACCCTTCCAAATATTTTTTGAATTTGAAATCACATCAGATGGCGCATTAGATTTTGCTAGTTGATAAGGAAAAACCATTCCTCGCCCAGCATCTCCAAAATAATCTTGGAGTTGAGTTCTAATATGCGAGGTCATCATATCTGCCTGAATGTGAGAATCTCCTAAATGAACTATTATTGCTTTTTCATTTGATTCGTTAAACTTTATTCTATATAATTTTTCTAAAAAGGGTTTTAATGAACTTGTATTTTCAATTGAATTTGAAGAAAAATCTACCACATCATTGTAGGTTGAGTCTTGTATTGAAAATATGTTATTATCAATTTTTTGTCCATAACTAAATGTAGATGCAGTTATTAAAGTCAGCATTACAATAAATTTAATTTTAAACATATTTTAATTGATAAAAATTTTACTTAAAAAAGAAAGTTTATTTTAGAATTTCGATACCTAATTATGGTCTAACAAAGATAATTATTTTAAAAAGTTTTTCCGGTTTGTTAGATTTAGTTAACGTTTATTTTTGAGAATAGTATATGTCTGACAAAAATTTACCGAAAAAATATAAATTTAAGTTGAACAAAAGTTAAATTCAAACCAAATGCTGACTTTGATTTAAAATCATTTTACATTTGCAAAAAATTCACTAAAATTATATTATGGAATTTAATGTTTATGAAAGTGCTGTGGCTAATTATTTTAGTAAACTATCAATCAATAGATTGCCTTTGATGTCATGGGATTTTTATGCTACTTTTTATAGCAAAACAAAAAACTCATTAGGAGATACAAATTTGTTGAACAGAATAGTAGAACAGAATAATTGGTCTACAAAATGGTCTTTTCAAGAAAAATTGCAAGACGATACGGTTATTGTAGTAACAGATGCAAATTTGAAAATTGTTTTTGCTTCTAAGAATATTGTTGATATGAATGGATATATTCCAAGTGAAGTAATAGGGAATTCTCCAAAAATGTTTCAAGGTAAATTGACTTGCGATATTATCTCAAAAGAAATTAGTATTGCTGTAAATGATAGACTTCCTTTCGACAAAATTATTTTGAATTATTGCAAAGATGGATCATTGTATAAATGCCATATTAAAGGATATCCCATTTTTGATTATGATGGTACTCTTACCAACTTCATAGCCTTTGAAAAAATTGCTGTATAAAAAAATAGTCAAGTAAAACTCGACTATTTTTTATCTTTAAAATAAAGTTATTCGATTTCAGAAATTCGCAAAGTGTTAACCATTCCTTTATTAGCAACTGGCATTGCGGCTAAATTAATTAACATATCTCCTTTTTTAACATAACCATTGTTTTTTGCTATTTTATTTATGTCTTCTACCGTATCATCTGTACTAACGAACTTGTCGTAAAAAAAGGCATTAACGCCCCAAAGTAAATTTAGTTGTGTTAAAATACGTCTGTTTGAAGTATACACTAAAATATGTGCTTTTGGTCTCCATGCAGAAATTTGAAAAGCGGTATAACCACTATTTGTTAATGTTGAAATTGCTTTTGCCTTAATATCGTTTGCCATTGTTGCGGCATGATAGCAAATAGATTTTGTGATAAATCGCTTTGTTCGCACATGAGGTGGATTTTGAGGTACAATAATTAAAGGCGAATCCTCGACAGCTTCTATAATTTGAGTCATTTTTTCTATAACCTGAATTGGATAATTACCAACCGATGTTTCGCCAGATAACATTACCGCATCTGCACCATCCATTACCGAGTTTGCAACATCATTTACCTCAGCACGAGTTGGTGTTAAACTTGTAATCATTGTTTCCATCATTTGTGTGGCTACAATTACAGGAATTCGAGCTGTTTTAGCTCTAAGAATTAATTTTTTTTGTATCAATGGTACTTCGTGAGCCGGGATTTCGACACCTAAATCTCCACGGGCAACCATTAGACCATCACAATAGGCTACAATTTTATCAATATTTTCAACCGCTTCTGGTTTTTCAATTTTAGCAATAATTGGAATTTTATGATCAGAATGTTTATCAATCAATTCTTGAAGTTCAATCAAATCTTCTGGAGTTCTAACAAATGATAGTGCCATCCAATCTACTTTGTTTTCTATAGCAAAAATCGCATCTTTTATATCTTTTTTTGTGAGTGCTGGTAGCGATACTTTGGTATTTGGTAAGTTTACACCTTTTTTAGATTTTAATGGTCCGCCTTGAATCACTTTACAAACTACTTCAGTAGTTCGGTTAGTTTCTAGTGCTTCAAACATGAGCTTTCCGTCATCTAACAAAATTTTTTCTCCAGGATTTACATCTCTAGGGAATTCCTTATAATTCATATAAACTCTACTTGCAGTACCAGGAACATCCTCTGCCGTTTGAAAAGTTATTATATCGCCAGGGTTTACTACTACATCTTCTTTCATAACGCCAACACGAAGTTTTGGTCCTTGTAAATCGGCTAAAATTGCTGTTGTGTACCCATGTTCCTCGTTCAACTCTCTAATTATTGCTATTCTTTCGCTTACATCTTCGTAATCAGCATGAGAAAAATTTATTCTAAATACATTCACTCCTGCTTCAATCATGTCCTTAATTACTTCTTTAGAACTACATGCTGGTCCAAGTGTAGCTACAATTTTAGTCTTTTTGTTTGTTGACATTGGTATTAAAAAATTAAATTATTTTTATTTTTAATGGTATTTATTTCAATGGCATAAACCATTTTAATTTTATCAATTTTATTAATTTCTGAAACAATTTCTGAAATTTTAAAATTATCGTTAAGATTATCAATCTTCAAAAAGTAATTAACTTTTTTATATTCTGACAATAAGTATGTTACAGTAGAAAATAATGATTTTGTTTGTGAAAATAAATCTACAATTAAATCGTTTCTAACAATTGTAACATCATTTTTGTTTTCGATAAGATTCCAAGAAATTCCTTCAACTTTATCATCAAAAATAAATCTGGTAAAATGAGTTTCTCCTTGTTTTACCTGTACCTGTAAATCTATATCGCATTTTTTTAAATTTACTGGAAGATACTGATTAATAAAATAAGCTAATCGATAGTCTTCTAACGAGGTATGAATTGCGATTAAATGGTAATCTTCTTCTTCAAATTCGTCTATATAAATTTTAGTTTTAGAAGCCATTATCAAAAAAAATATGTTGTAAATATAATATTATTAAGATACAAAACACAGCAACATACTTAGATAATAGTTATTTTATGAACGAAAACGATGTAGTGATTTGTTAAATTTATTTCGTGTTAATTTTTTCTTGAAAAGCAAAATAAGCTCTCTTTGCAGCAATTTCTTCAGCCTTCTTTTTTGAAGTAGCTCTCGATTTGGAAATAACCTTATCATCAATACTCAATTTTACTCCAAAATATCGTTGCCCGTCGTTTGCATTATCATCAAATACTAAAAAATTAAATTGTTTTTTTTCTTTCTGACACCATTCAATAACCAAGCTTTTATAACTAATTACTTTTCCTTCTAGTCTTGCAATATCAACAAACGGTGTTATGATTCTCCTTTTAATAAAATCTGAACATCCTTTATAGCCTTTATCTAAAAATATTGCCCCAACTAATGCTTCAAAAATGTTCCCGTGTATATTATCTCCAAAATGTTGCACCTGAACTTTACTTTCAACAAATTGTACTAAATTTAAATCTTTTCCTAACTGATTTAAATGTTCACGACTCACAATTTTTGAACGCATTTTGGTTAGATATCCCTCATCACCAGTTGGAACTTCGTTATACAAAAATGCAGCAATAACTGAGCTTAACATTGCATCTCCCAAAAATTCCAAACGCTCATAATTCATCGCAAATCCGTCTTCATCAAGTTTATTTGACGATCGATGCGTAAATGCTTTTTCGTATGTTTTGATATTTCCTGGTGTAAAGCCTATAATTTTTTCAATAGTTTCAAAAAAAATCCCGCCTTCTTGAGAACGGGACTTTTTTGAAAATATTTTCTTTAATAAACTCATGATTAAGGTTATGAAACTAATTTTTTAAATAAAACGCAGGCATTGTGACCACCAAATCCGAAAGTGTTGCTCATAGCAACATTAATTTCTCGTTTTTGAAATTTATTTAAAGTTAAATTTAACTCTGGGTTAATATTTTC
Organism: Flavobacterium sp.; assembly: GCA_025351785.1. Classification (GTDB taxonomy): domain Bacteria; phylum Bacteroidota; class Bacteroidia; order Flavobacteriales; family Flavobacteriaceae; genus Flavobacterium. Next base: position 23,146 of record JANXVF010000088.1, on the reverse strand, counting down.
ATCTACGGTTGTATGATTAATAGTAGGAGGAACTATACCATTTTTCATGGCTAAAATTGATGCAATAGCTTCGATTGCTCCTGCCGCACCAAGCAAATGCCCGGTCATGGATTTTGTTGAGTTTATATTTAAGTTTTTTGCATGATTTCCAAAAACATGGCTAATGGCTTTTAATTCTGCAACATCACCAAGCGGTGTTGAGGTTCCGTGCGTATTTATGTGATCTACCATTTCTGGTTGCATTCCTGCATCACGAAGTGTGTTTTCCATAACAGCAATTACACCAATACCTTCAGGATGTGGTGCTGTTAAATGATAAGCATCAGATGACATTCCACCACCACCAAATTCACAATATATAACTGCACCTCTTGCCTTAGCATGTTCATATTCTTCAAGAACTAAAGCACCTGCGCCTTCACCTAGTACAAATCCGTCACGATTTGCATCAAAAGGACGAGAGGCTGTTTCAGGACTATCATTTCGGGTTGATAATGCGTGCATAGAGTTAAAACCTCCCATTCCAGCAATTGTAACTGCTGCTTCTGAACCTCCTGTCACAATAACATCACACATTCCTAGTCTAATATAATTGAAAGCATCAATCATTGCATTTGCAGATGATGCACAGGCAGAAACAGTTGTATAATTTGGACCCATATATCCGTTTCTCATAGAAATATGAGCTGGTGCGATATCGGCAATCATTTTTGGTATAAAAAATGGATTGAATTTTGGAGTTCCGTCACCAGTAGCATAATAAATAACTTCATTTTGAAAAGTTTCTAACCCTCCTATTCCAGCACCCCAAATAACTCCTATTCTGTGTTTATCTGAATTCTCGAGTGTAATTCCAGCATCTTTAATAGCTTCATCGCTAGCTGCAACAGCATATTGTGCAAATTTATCTAACCGTCTGGACTCTTTTCTGTCCATATAATCTTCAATGTTGAAGTTTTTTACTTCACAAGCAAATTTAGTTTTATGCTTTTCGGTATCGTAATATGTAATTGGGGCGGCACCGCTTTTACCGTTTATTAAACTGTCCCAATATTCTGCAACAGAGTTGCCTATGGGAGTAATCGCTCCAAGACCAGTTACAACAACGCGTTTTAATTGCATATATTTAATTTTAATATTGTTTTAAACAAATAATACCCATGTTTCTTTTGTTTATTTCATCAAAGAGACAAGGGTATTTCAATATATTGTGATTGAGATTCAATCAATAATAGTAGAATTTGTAAACGATTGTAAAATAATAAAAACCCGAACACACTATTGTGAACGGGTTTTTGATTTTATTATTTTTTAGCCTCTTCAATGTAAGAAATAGCTTGACCTACAGTAGCAATATTTTCTGCTTGATCGTCTGGGATTTGAATATCAAATTCTTTTTCAAACTCCATTATTAGCTCAACAGTATCTAATGAATCTGCTCCTAAATCGTTTGTGAAGCTTGCTTCTAATACAACCTCGTTTTCGTCAACGCCTAATTTGTCTACGATAATCGCCTTAACTCTTGATGCAATGTCTGACATAATCTTTAATTTTAAATTTAAATTGTTGGCAAAAATAAAAAACTTTATTTTAAAACCACCTTTTAGTTAATAAATATAAATACGAAATTAAAAAAATAATTTTATAATGGCTTCATTTATATTATTTATTATCATTAATTATTCTTTTTTTTGCATTATCAATTTCTTGTCGAAATGAAAAAAGTAGTATTATTCGCCTCAGGATCGGGTTCAAATGCAGAAAACATACTAAATTACTTTAACAAAAATAAAGAAATTACAGTTGTCGGTATATTTACAAACAATCCAGATGCTAAAGTTTTAGATAAAGTTAAAAAATATTCAATTAGCACTTATGTTTTTTCAAAACAAGAATTAGAATCTGATAAAATTTCAACTATTTTAGATGATATTAATCCTGATTTAATTGTTTTAGCTGGTTTTTTATTGAAGTTTCCAACACATATTGTAAATCGATTCCAAAATAAAATACTAAATATTCATCCGGCGTTACTACCCAAATATGGAGGGAAAGGAATGTACGGATTGCATATACACAATGCTGTTTTAGAAAATAAAGAAACCGAAACTGGTATTACAATTCATTATGTAAACCAAAATTATGATGAAGGGGCAATTATTTTCCAAAAATCTATAAATATTGAAGATTGTAAAACTGTTACCGAAATAGCATCTAAAGTTCTTATTTTAGAGCATCTGTTTTTTCCAGAAGTAATTGAAAAACTCCTAACCCACAACTTTCAATTTTGAAATCACATCAAGTCCATATTTATACCGACGGCGCAGCCAAAGGAAATCCAGGAAACGGTGGTTATGGCGTAATTATGGAACTTGTTGGAACACCACACAAAAAAGAATTTTACGAAGGTTTTCGTTTAACTACCAATAATAGAATGGAACTTCTTGCCGTAATTGTAGGTTTAGAAAAACTAAAAAACCCAAATATGACGGTTTTAGTAATATCAGATTCTAAATATGTTGTTGATTCTGTGGAAAAAAAATGGGTTTTGGGCTGGGAGAAAAAAGGATTTGCCAACAGAAAAAACGCTGATTTGTGGAAACGTTTCTTAAAAATTTATCGAAAACATCAAGTTGATTTTAAATGGATAAAAGGACACAATAATCATCCTCAAAACGAACGTTGTGATGAATTAGCGGTTTACGCATCGGGTTTGCCAAACTTATCGATTGATGCTTTTTATGAAAATGAAGATGCAAAGTTGTTGTAAAAAAAGTCGTGCGTTTTCAAAATCAACAATAGTGCATTTTCAAAATCAATAATAGTGCATTTTCAAAGTTATATATAGTGTAATTTCAAAATTAGTTATATATTTGCATTTCTAATTAGTTTAAAATGAGTGCAAATAGAACAATAAAAACCGAAATGGATATTTACAAAAATAAATATCCAATATTGGCAGTAACAGGTCCAAGACAATCGGGTAAAACTACTTTTTTAAAAACTCATTTTTCTGATTATGAATATGTGAATTTAGAAAATCTAGATTTACGTAAGTTCGCAACAGATGACCCAAATAGTTTTTTGAAACAATACAATAAGTATGTGATTTTTGACGAAGTGCAACGCGTTCCTCATTTGTTTTCGTATTTGCAAACCAAAGTAGATGAAGATAAAATAATGGGACAATATATTTTGTCTGGTTCACAAAATTTTCATTTGATGCAAAACATCACGCAAAGTTTAGCTGGTAGAGTTGCATTATTCAAATTATTACCATTTGATGTAACTGAAATGCAAGGAGCAAATTGGTTAAACGACGATTATGCCATAAACCTACAAAAAGGATTTTATCCAGCTATTTACGACAGAGATATTCCGTCTAAAGTTTTTTATTCTAATTATGTTCAAACTTATGTAGAGCGAGATTTGTCGGAACTAATTCACGTAAAAGATTTAAAACAGTTTAGAAATTTTATATCACTTTGCGCAGCACGAGCCGGACAATTGTTAAATCTTAATTCGCTGGCAAACGAATGTAGTATTTCGCAACCTACTGCAAAATCTTGGATTTCTGTTTTAGAAAGCAGTTATATTGTATATCAATTGCAACCGTATTTTTCAAATTTTAATAAACGAGTAACTAAAAGTTCTAAATTGTATTTTTATGATACAGGACTTTTATGTTATTTGTTAAAACTAAACGATGCCGAAAGCGTGAAATTAAGCGCATTAAAAGGAAGTTTATTCGAAAATTATGTAATAAACGAATACATCAAAAAAAATTATCACAATAATTTACTGTTAGATTTATGGTTTTGGCGTGATGCTGTTGGTCATGAAGTAGATTTAATTTGGCAAAATTCAGAACTAATAAATTTGGTAGAAATAAAAGCATCAGAAACCATAATGCCCGATATGTTTAAAGGATTAACTTATTTTGAAAAATTAAAACCCGAGTTAATTCAAAGCAAGGCAGTAGTTCATTCAGGTTTGTTTAACCAGCAACGAACTTTAGGCAAAGTGATGAGTTGGAAGGATATTGTTTTTATTTGATAATTTTTATACTTTTACTATATTATTTATTCAATTTAATTATGACAGCAACAGCATTGAAACACGTAAATGATAAATTGAAAAGTTTACCAGATAGCTTAATAGATGAAGTAGAAAGTTATATAGATTTTTTAGCTTACAAACATTCTCAAGAAACCAATCAAATTCCTCAATGGCATAAAGAGGAAGTGTCAAAACGTATAAAACTAAATAAAAAACCAGTAGATGCATTCGAAATGATTGATAATTTGGAAGAATAGTCAATGGCAAACTATATTATTACTGCAGATCCAAAAGTTAAAGATGATTTAAAAGAAGCTCGTGATTTTTTAAATTCCAGAAGAAAAGGTTTTGGCAAAAAGTTTTTATTAGAATATAGAACAACTTTAAAGTACTTACAAAAAACTCCAAATTTTCAAGTTAGATATAACGATGTTCATTGTTTGCCAATGAAAACATTCAAATATATAATTCATTTTAAAGTTAATGAAGAAAATAAAACAATTCATAGTTATGCTGTACTTTCAACATATTTAAATCCCGACAAAAATTGGATTAAATAAAACTACTTTTTATTAAAATTAAGAGTAAAGCTATTTTATAAACCACCCAAAACTTTAAACCTCAAACCATTTTAAATTTTTAAACTAAAAATGTATCTTTGCAGCTTTAATTTGAGATTGCTTAAAATCTCGCAAAGACAATTTAATGAACAAACTTTTAATAGTAGGAACGGTTGCTTTTGACGCTATCGAAACTCCTTTTGGAAAAACAGACAAAATATTAGGTGGTGCAGGAACCTTTATCGGACTTTCTGCTTCACATTTTAATCTTCAATCAGCTATCGTTTCAGTAGTTGGAGATGATTTTCCTCAAGAATATTTAGATTTACTAACAGCCAGAAACATTGATATTTCTGGTCTTGAAGTAGTTAAAGGTGGGAAAACATTTTTTTGGAGCGGTAAATACCACAACGATATGAACTCAAGAGATACTTTGGCAACAGAACTTAATGTTTTGGCTGATTTCAATCCAATTGTTCCAGAAAATTTCAAAAATGCCGATGTAGTAATGTTAGGAAATTTGCATCCAATTGTGCAAACAGGCGTTTTAAATCAAATGACTGAAAAACCAAAATTAGTAGTTTTAGACACTATGAACTTTTGGATGGATTGTGCTTTGCCAGAATTGCTAGACGTAATTAAACGAGTTGATGTAATTACAATCAATGATGAAGAAGCGCGTCAACTTTCTGGAGAATATTCTTTGGTAAAAGCTGCTGCTAAAATCCAAACAATGGGTCCAAAATACGTTGTTATTAAAAAAGGAGAACACGGAGCATTAATTTTCCATAACGAACATATTTTCTTCGCGCCAGCGTTACCATTAGCTGATGTATTTGATCCAACTGGAGCAGGAGATACTTTTGCAGGTGGATTTGCAGGATTCATTACACAACAAGGAGATGTTTCATTTGAAACAATGAAAACAGCTATCATTCAAGGTTCAAATTTAGCCTCGTTCTGTGTGGAAAAATTCGGAACCGAAAGAATGTTAGAGTTAACAGAATCCGAAGTGAAAAATCGCTTGAAAGTATTCAAGTCTTTAACACAATTTGATATAGAATTATAATAACTTTATGCCTCGAAATTTTCGGGGCATTTTTATAAAAGTTAGCCACGAATTGCACGAATAAACACGAATTTACATTTGTTAGTATTAATAACACTAATTTAATTTGTGAGGTCAATTTAGAAAATTAGTGAAAATTGGTAAAATTCGTGGCAAAAAACAACACAACTAAACTACAATACAATGAGTGACGCAATAAAACACGAATGTGGAATTGCACTTTTACGATTAAAAAAACCACTAGAATTCTATAAACAAAAATACGGTTCAGCTTTCTATGGGATACAAAAAATGTATCTCTTGATGGAAAAGCAACACAACCGCGGACAAGATGGAGCGGGTTTCGCCTCAATAAAATTAGATGTTGAGCCAGGTGAAAGGTACATCAGCCGAGTTCGTTCTAATGACACACAAGCCATTCAAGATGTTTTCAAGCAAATAAACGAACGCATCAACGAAGAAATGACCTTGCATCCAGAATATGCCGATGATGTTTCACTTCAAAAAACAAATATTCCATATATAGGTGAATTATTTCTCGGTCATGTTCGGTACGGAACTTTTGGGAAAAATAATATTGAAAGTGTGCATCCATTTTTACGTCAAAATAATTGGATGCATCGAAATTTAATTATTGCCGGAAATTTCAACATGACCAATGTTACCGAACTCTTTAACAGTTTAATTGAATTAGGTCAACATCCCAAAGAAATGGCTGACACGGTTACTGTAATGGAAAAAATTGGTCATTTTCTAGATGATGAAGTTACTGAACTTTATCAAGAATGTAAAAACAAAGGTTTATCAAAAAGGGAAGCATCGCCTGTAATAGCTGAAAAATTAGATATCACTAAGATTTTAAAAAGAGCTTCCCGAGGTTGGGATGGCGGTTATGCCATGGCAGGACTTTTTGGTCACGGTGATGCTTTTGTTTTCAGAGATCCTGCAGGCATTCGACCAGCATATTTCTATGAAGATGACGAAATTGTTGTTGTAGCTTCTGAAAGACCTGTAATTCAAACCGTTTTTAATGTCGATTTTGAAAAAGTTCAAGAGTTACAGCCCGGAAATGCATTAATAATTAAAAAAAGTGGGAAACTTACACAAGAGGAAATTATAACTCCAACCCTAAAAAAAGCATGTTCATTTGAGCGAATTTATTTTTCTAGAGGAAGTGATGCCGAGATTTACCAAGAAAGAAAATTATTAGGAAAATTAATTCTTCCAGCGGTACTCAATGCCATAAATAATGATACTGACAATACTGTATTTTCTTATATTCCAAATACAGCCGAAACTTCATTTTATGGAATGATAGAAGCCGCACAAGATTTTTTAAACCAACGTAAAAATCAATTTATACTCGACAACCGAAACTTATTAACCAAAGATTCTCTTCAAGAATTACTCTCAGTAAAAATCAGAACCGAAAAAGTAGCTATCAAAGATGCCAAATTAAGAACATTTATTACAGACGATGCAAACAGAGATGATTTAGTTGCCCATGTTTATGACGTTACCTATGGGGTTATAAAACCAACTGATAATTTGGTGATTATTGATGACAGTATCGTTAGAGGAACTACTTTAAAAATGTCAATCATCAAAATGATGGATCGATTGCGTCCAAAAAAAATAGTCGTAGTATCATCGGCACCACAAATTAGATATCCAGATTGCTACGGAATTGACATGGCAAAACTAGAAGGGCTAGTTGCCTTTCAAGCCGCAATTTCTCTTTTAAAAGAACAAAATAAATATAAAATTGTCGATGAGGTTTATAAAAAATGTAAAAATAATGAAGGCATAAAAGATTCTGATGCAGTTAATTATGTTACAGAAATATATTCGCCATTTAGCGATATAGAAATATCAAATAAAATTGCCCAACTTTTAACTTCAGATGATATAAAAGCAGAGGTAAAAATAATATTTCAGTCGGTTGACAATCTTCATATTGCTTGCCCAAAAAATTTAGGCGATTGGTATTTTACTGGAAATTATCCTACACCAGGCGGAAATAGGGTTGTAAACAGGGCTTTTATGAATTTCTACGAAGGAAAAAATGCACGAGCTTATTAAAATACAATTTATTATGTAGTTAATCGTTTTTAAATGTAATTCAACAATAATATTTGTTACGAAAACGTTAACACACTACATTTGAATCACCATAGCATTAGTAGGTTAAGTTTATGGTAGATTTGGGGCAAAAAAGGTGAAAGAAATTTCACCTTTTTTATTTTAGGCTATATCAATATATTTTACCTATCAAAATCTATTATTCTACATTCATTTGAATACTACACCAATATATTTAAACCTATTTTTACAAAATTTGAAATTGAATATTACATTTGCGTTATCATAAAATTAAGTAGGTTAAATTTATGATAGATTTGGGGCAAAAAGGCGTTCGCTTATGCGAACGTCTTTTTAAAAAATAAAAAAACCGCCTTTGAAATAAGGACGGTTGTTAAATTATAAAAGTAGACTTTTATTTTTATTTTATTTCTCAAGAGCAAATAATCGTGCCACTTCTGTCCAGTTGATAACATTAAAAAACGCTTCAATATAATCAGGACGACGATTTTGATAATTCAAATAATAGGCATGTTCCCAAACATCCATTCCTAAAATTGGAGTGCCACCACAACCTACTTCTGGCATCAATGGATTATCCTGGTTTGGAGTGCCACAAACCTCTAGTTTTCCGCCTTTATGAACACAAAGCCAAGCCCAACCACTACCAAATTGTGTTGTCCCTGCTTTTGCAAATGTTGCTTTAAACTCATCAAAGGTTTTAAAATCTTTTTCAATCGCTTCTAATAATTCTCCTGTAGGCAAGCCACCACCATCTGGAGACATTATTTTCCAAAATAAACTATGATTATAAAATCCTCCACCGTTATTTCTTACAGCAGCATTTTTTTTATCTAAATTTATTAAAATATTTTCGATTGTTTTGCCTTCCAAATCAGTTCCGAGTATCGCCGCATTTAAATTTGTTGTATACGCATTATGATGTTTAGAATGGTGAATTTCCATCGTTCTTGCATCAATATTTGGTTCTAAAGCATCGTAAGCATAAGGTAATTGTGGTAAATCAAAAGACATAGTTTTTTATTTTTAAATTAACAATTTTTATTAAAATCAAAGTTATAAATTTAACTTTTAAAAATGTTACACAATTACATATTAATTTTTATTAAAACTATATCGTAGCTATTTCCAGCATTACATTGCAAGTTTGTTTATAAAATTATTTTTTTCTATGCTGTAAAAAGAGCTTCTAAGGTCGCTTTTTTACAACAAGAAAAAATATAATTTTCTTTCACAAAGCTTTCCATTTCAGTCTGGGCTAACACAATCGCAACATTAATGAATTTCGATATACAACCGACGCAACTGCAAAATCAATTAATAAAGTTAGCCCCACTAAAGGAAACTGACTTTGACGAACTTTTTTTGGTTGCAAAAGACAAATTATTGTGGGAACAACATCCTAACAAATTACGCTACCAAAAACTGGTATTCCAAAACTTTTTTGATGGTGCAATACAATCCAAGGGCGCATTTTTTATTAGAGAAGCAACTACAAATGAACCAATGGGAAGTAGCAGATTTTATGATTACAATTCGTCAAGCAATTCAATTTTAATAGGTTATACTTTTATAGCAAGAAAGTTTTGGGGAAAAGGGTACAACAAAGCGCTCAAAAAACTTATGATTGAATATGCTTTTAAATTTGTTGATATAATTTATTTTCACATTGGGGCTACAAATTTGCGCTCGCAAAAGGCGATGGAAAAAATCGGCGGTATCAAAATAGATCAGTTTGAAGTAACTTATTTTGGTGAAGAGTCTAAAATGAATTATATTTATGTAATACTAAAAAAAGATTATAAATTTTTATAAAATATGCAAAAACCAGCTTTTTCAATATATGATGCGTCAGCAGGATCTGGAAAAACATACACATTAGTAAAAGAATATTTAAAAATTATTTTGCTGTCATCAAAACCCGATGCTTATAGAAATATTCTTGCTATTACCTTTACAAACAAGGCTGTTCATGAAATGAAAAGTCGAGTTGTAGAAAATTTATCAGAATTTGCTAAAGAAAATCCATCAGATAAAGCATTACAATTAATGCACGATATTAAAACTGAAACAGGTTTAAATTTAAAATCAATTACAGAAAAGGCTAAAAGTATCATCAAAAACTTAATTCATAATTATGCAGCTTTTGACATTTCAACTATTGATAAATTTACACATAAAGTAATCCGTGCTTTTGCTCACGATTTAAATTTGCCTATAACTTTTGAAGTTTCACTAGATACTGAAAATTTACTTACCGAAGCCGTCGATGCTATAATTGCCGAAGCAGGTAACAACGATGAATTGACAAAATTATTAGTCGATTTTACAATGGAAAAAACCGATGACGATAAATCTTGGGACGTTTCGCGTGAAATTATGGAGACTGGAAGATTAATTTTGAACGAAAATAATCAAGAGCAAATTACCCAAATTAATACGAAAAACATTCAGGACTTTATAGAAATCAAAACAAAATTGTTAGTTTTTGTTGACGAATTAGAAAAACAAAGTGTCGCTTTTGCAAAAACTGCTATTGATTTAATTAAAAATAATGGTATTGACGAAAAATCGTTTTCTGGTTCCTATTTTACTAAGCATTTAATAAGTATTAAGGATAGTAAATTCAATCCCAAAAACAAGATGTATCATCAATTTGATGATATTAAAATCAACACAAATGCAAAAGATAAAGCTATTATTGAAACAATAATTCCAGAGTTATTATCAATTCTTGATTCTGTTTATAAAACTCACGAAAAAAAGAATTTTTATGAAGCATTTTTAAAAAATATTACACCTCTTTCACTATTAAATACTTTAAGCAACGAACTTGCAAAAATTCAGAAAGAACAAAATATTCTTTCGATTGCAGCATTTAACAAATTGATAAATGAACAAATTCAAAATCAGCCTGCGCCATTTATTTATGAACGTTTGGGAGAAAAATACAAACACTTTTTTATAGATGAGTTTCAAGATACATCAGTAATGCAATGGCAAAACTTAATTCCGCTAATAGATAACGCGCTTTCTAGCGAAGATTTATCTGGCGACAAGGGTTCGCTAATGTTGGTTGGCGATCCTAAACAATCTATTTATAGATGGCGTGGCGGTAAAGCCGAACAATTTATTGATTTAAGTAAAGAAAAAAATCCGTTTGTAAATCCTGATAAAAAACTGTTTTCACTAGAAACTAACTATCGAAGTTATTCACAAATTATAGAATTTAACAACGATTTATTTTCGATGTTATCAAATGAATTTGTGAATGAAGATTATAAAGATTTATATTTGAATCATTCACATCAGAAAAAAAATTCTAAAATTGGCGGCTATGTATCTATTTCTTTTATCCCGAAAATTGAAAAAAATGAAAGTCAGGATGAAGATGAATTAGACAAAAACGATTTATACTTATTAGCAACATTAAATAGAATTAATGATGTTAAAAAATCGGGTTTTAGCAATAAAGATATCGTTATTTTAACACGAAAAAAAATAGAAGGTACAGCTCTTGCAAATTATTTGACTGAGCAGGGAATTCCTATACTTTCCTCAGAAAGTTTGATGCTTAGCGCTTCGTCAGAAGTTCAAAACATTATTTATATATTGCGATATTTGAAAAACAATAGTGATTTGCAATCAAAGGCAAATATGCTTTATTATATTGCGCAGAATTATCAAAATACACTTCCTATTCATGATTTTATTTCGCAAGGAATTGAACAAAAAACAGAGATTGAATTTCAAATATGGTTGTCAAACTATAACATCGATTTTTCATTTGAAACCATTCGAAAAAAATCACTTTATGAAGCAGTAGAACTAATAATTTCAAAAATTATTCCAATAGAAAAGCGAAATGCATACGTTCAATTTTTTCTGGATTTAGTTTTAGAACATGACTTAAAAAAACAAGCCGGCATTTCTGACTTTTTAAATTATTGGGATTCTAGTTCTCACAAACTCAGCATTCCATCGCCAGAAGGTAATGATGCTGTAAGAATTATGACCATACACAAGTCGAAAGGCTTAGAATTTCCTATTGTAATTTTTCCGTTTGCAGATGAAGATTATAGTAAATCGCCACCACAAAAAATGTGGCTAAACGCCGATGAAGAATTAGTAGGTTTGCCAAAAGTGTTGGTAGATAAAAGCAGTAAAGTTGAAGGTTATGGAAACGAAGCATCGACAATCTATTTGCAGAAAAAACAGGAAGATTTATTGGATAATGTAAACATTTTGTATGTTGCTTTAACGCGTGCCGAAGAGCAATTGCACATTATTTCAAAGATACAATCAATGAATAAAGAAGGAAAATATCCTAATAATATGGCTTCTTTTTTCATAAAATATCTAGAACAGCATAAAATATTTGAAGAGGTTACCTTAGAATATGAATTTGGAAATCCGTTGAAAATATCAGAAAATAAAGTATTAGAAAATTCGACCGAAATTGTACCACAACTTCAGGAAACATTAAATCCGAAAAATATCAAAATTGCACAACGCGAGAGTTTAATGTGGAATACACTGCAACAAAAAGCTATAGAATATGGAACTGTTTTGCATGAAATTCTGTCATACATAAAAATAAAAGACGATGTTGCATTTGCTATTATAAAATCTGTCGAAAACGGATTGATTGTAACTTCACAAATAAAAATAGTTGAAAAAACTATAAACCAGATTGTAAATCATCCTGAATTAGAATTATTTTTTGCAAGAGAATTTCAAATATTAAATGAAAAAACAATTATTCAAAAAGAAGGAAGTGTTATAAAACCAGATCGAATGGTTATCAATCTTGATAAGGAAGTTTATTTATTAGATTATAAAACTGGATTACATCAACCAAAATACAAATTACAATTAGAAAATTATCAAAATGCTATTGAAAAAATGGGATTTAAGGTCGTTAAAAAAGCATTAGTTTATATAGGTGAAGAAGTAGAGGTCTTGAATTTTTGAAAATAAATAGTATTTAAAAAACGATTTAAAACTGCAAATAAATCGGTAAAACCGAAGTTGCACTTTTGAAATAAGAATATAAAATTATAAATAGCAGGAACATTACAACATAATAAACCATCGAGAAATTTTTTTGAATTTCGATTACTTTTTCCTGAAAACTATCGGGTATCAAATGAATTAAAAAGCCGATTCCAATCATAACCAAAGCATATTTATAATTGTTAAAGAATGCATCAGTGCCTTCAAAAGTAAATTGATATACTATTTGATGTAAAAATTCTAAAGCTAAATTTAAATCGTTTGCTCTAAAAAATATCCAACAAAAACATACAAAATGAAAGGTTATTATTGCAAACACAATATTGGTAAACCATAAAGGCAAAATTTTGAATCTTCCAAAAAGAGATTTCCAAATTTTATTTAGTATCAATCCAAAACCGTGTAAAGCGCCCCAAATGATAAAATTCCAACTTGCGCCGTGCCAAAAACCTCCAATTAACATGGTTAAAAAAAGATTAATATTGGTTTTAATTGTGCCGTTTTTATTGCCTCCGAGAGGAATATACAAATAATCACGTAACCAACTTGAAAGTGAAATATGCCATCTGCGCCAAAATTCGCTAATAGATTTACTTTGATAAGGCGATAAAAAATTTGTAGGAATTGTAATTCCCAACCATTTTGATATTCCAATTGCAACATCGCTGTAACCACTAAAATCACAATAAATAACAATTGCATATCCGTAAAGAGCCATCAAACACTCAAATCCGTTATGCAAATTAGGTCCGTCAAAAACATAATCTACTAGATTTAGTTTAATATAATCTGAAATTATTAACTTTTTTATTAATCCTGTAATTATTAAATAAAAGCCTCTCGAGAAATCACTATCACTTACAAAATATTCTTTTTTAAGTTGTGGTATAAAATCTTTTGCTCTTACAATTGGTCCCATAACGAGTTTTGGGAAAAAAGATAAAAACAATAAATAATTGATAATTTTTTTTTCTGGCTCGATATGTCCTTTATAAACATCTATTGTATAACTTAGATTTTCAAAAGTGTAAAATGAAATTCCTATTGGCAACAAAATATGAATAAAATTGAACTTTGGTGTATAAAAACTATTTACTAATTCCAGAAAAAAATTAGTGTATTTGAAGTAAAATAACATTCCGAGATTGAAAATTATACTTACAACGAGAAGTGATTTTTTGACAGATTTGTTTTCTTGCTTAAATATTAAGTTTGATAATCCAAAGTCAACAATCGCAGATAATATAACTAGCAACACAAAACTGCCACTAGCTTTATAAAAAAAATACAACGAAAAAATAGATAAAATTATAGCTCGGTGCATATAATTTTTTCTAAAAACAAAATACAATACGATGAAAAAAACAAAAAAATAAACAAAAAAACCACTGTTAAAAAGTAACGGATTGTGCGAATCGTAAAGAAGTTGCTTTTGCAGCGCTTCCCAATTAATGGCGATCATTATACTTCTTTATTAGCGGTTAATTTTCCTGAAAATTTTTGTTTCTTTTTGACTGCTTTATTAAAATCATTAAGGATAGCATTAAAAATCATAGTGGCAACTCGTCGTGCTCCGCGATGATTAAAATGAATATAATCTTTATTTGCAAGTTGCAAAGTGCTATCGGCCCATTTTACAGTAGTGCCATAACCGCCCATCGATTTATAAAGATTATAAAAAGCAATATTATTGTTATACGATAACTTGGCTTGAATGGCAATTAGCGAATCAATTCCTACAGCTGTTTTCCATTCTCCATCATAATTAAAAGCTCTGTCAGAAGTTCCTAATATTAGAAACTCCGACTTACTCAAATTAGATTTTAATTTTTTGAGAACAGGTCTCATAGCCCGATAATAATAATCATAATTTGTATCGTTTGGCTTAAACATCAAGTTTACTCCATATTGCATAATTATTAAATCGTAATATCCCGACTCATTCATTTCAGACAACATGGTGTTGTTTAACTTTTTTAATTCAACTCCTGTAATTCCTCTAAACGAAAAGTTGTCTAAAATAATTCCGGTTTCAGGCTCAGAACTAATTCCGTAAAGTGGAGTGTTATTCCCAGAAATTTCAAAATTTATTTTATTTGATGTCGAACTGTCTATTAAAATTCTATTAAAATCTTTGTCTGCACTATATTTTTTAACCACATCATTTCGATTAATCAAAATAGAATCGCCTTTGCCATATAACAGCCATTTTTGAGTAATTTGATTTTGAGGTTTCGCAACATTATCTTTAAAAAATACAGTTAAATCTGGACTTAAAAATGAATAACCCGATAGAAAAAGATTAGAGTTACCGCCTTGTTTCTTAAAGTTGTTGTCAATAATTTCTCCTTTTGTAATTATTTTTGCAGTATTTCTAAAATCGGCAGAAATGCATGATATTGGTACATAGCCAACACCTTTTTGTTGACCAAAATAGTTTTGAAGTAACTCCCTAACATCTTGCGTAATCAAATCACCTTCAATTTGACTGTCGCCAAACCAAGCAATTCTGATTTTTACTTTTTTATGATTTGCAAGCCTAATTAGTTTATCTGTAAATTTTTTTAAAGCTGGATTGGTGCTGTCAGATTCAAAATCGACTAAAGTTCCTTTTTTTAGATAGGCATCAAAATCGTTGTAAACTAAACTATCACCAACTAAAAATGGGGCTAAAACAGTTTTGTGAATTTTCTTTTTTGAGATAGGTTTATCTTTTTCTAAAATATCAGAAATAAGATTTACATTTTTGAATTTTGGGAAATATTCAATAAAATTTTGGGAAAACAAAGACAACGATAAATGGATAATAGTAACTACTAAAATTAGCGTAATAACCTTTTTATTATTGTTCATCGAACTCTAAAAAATAGAAAGAAAAAAATTGAAAATTGGTGCTTGATGTGATAACTCAAAATCGATTATAATATTGTGTTTGAGTGTTATTATTTTGCAAAAGTAATTAATTGTTTGTATGATTTAACTTTATTTAATTATTTTTTTGGGAAGATATATAATTTTATTTTTTGATAAATATTAATTTTTTTCAAAAATCAAAACGCAACTGTACTACAATTGTTTTTTTTATTTCGGTATTCAAATTATTCAGCGATATTCCGAGCAATCGAACCGAATCTTTCATTCGTTCTTGATATAGCAATTCCTTTGCTGTTTCGGCTAGAAGCCCTTTGTCGGAAATAAAATAGGGTAAGGTTTTACTACGAGTTTGGGTTGTAAAATCACTATATTTTATTTTTAAAGTTACCGTTTTGCCCGATATTTTATATTTTTTTAATCTTTTTTCTAATTCTGTAGCTATTTGGTCTAGTTTTTCTTGCATAAAAATCTCAGAAGTCAAATTTTCATTAAATGTATGTTCAGCCGCTACAGATTTTGATATTCGATTGGGTTTTACCTCGCTATTATGAATGCCTCGAACTATATTATAATAAAAATCACCACTTTTTCCGAAATGCTGTTGCAAATATTCTTGCGATTTTGTTTTTAAATCGGCTCCAGTAAAAATGCCATGTTGGTACATTTTTTCTTTAGTAACTTTCCCTATTCCATAAAACTTTTTTATATCCAATGTTTCTAAAAACGAAATTACCTCGCTTGGATTTACAGTTTTTTGACCATTAGGTTTATTGTAATCGCTAGCAATTTTAGCTACAAATTTATTTACAGATATTCCAGCCGATGCCGTGAGACCTACTTCATCAAAAATTCGTTTTCTAATTTCTTGAGCCAGTAAGGTTGCGCTTGGATTTCCTTTTTTATTTTTAGTTACATCAAGATAGGCCTCATCTAATGAAAGTGGTTCTACAAGTTCGGTATAATCATAAAAAATGGCTCTAATTTTTTGAGATATTTCTTTATAACGGTCAAATCTTGGTTTTACAAATATTAAATCTTTACAATTTCGTGCCGCTTGAATGCCACTCATTGCACTTTTAACTCCAAATTTTCGTGCTTCATAACTTGCCGCAGAAACCACTCCTCGATTTTCGCTTCCGCCTACTGCAAGAGGTTTTCCTTTAAGCTCAGGATTATCCATTTGCTCTACAGATGCGTAAAAAGCATCCATATCTACATGAATTATTTTTCTGTTAAAAATTGGCTCCGACATAGTACAAATTTAGAAACGAAATTGATATTGTAACCTAAATTAAAATTATAATTACAGAATTTATAAATAGATTTAAATTTAAATATTTAATTTGTACAAATTATAAATCTAATTAATTATGATAGAAATAGAACGAAAATATTTAGTTAATTCATTAGATTTTAAAAAAGAATATTTCCAAAAAAATGAAATTACGCAAGGATATATTTCATCACATCCCGAGAGAACCGTTCGTATCAGAATAAAAAATGACAAAGGATTTTTGACTATAAAAGGAATAGGAAATAAAACTGGAGCTTCTAGATATGAGTGGGAAAAAGAAATACCGTTTGGTGAAGCGCAACAATTATTGCTATTATGTGAAAAAGGAGTTATAAAAAAAACACGGTATGAGGTTAAAAACGAAAACCATATTATAGAAATTGATGTTTTTCACGATGAAAATGATGGATTGATAATTGCAGAAATAGAGTTAGAAAATGAAAACGAAACTATAATAAAACCCATTTGGCTAGGTAAGGAAGTTACAAATGATGAACGATATTATAATGCATTTATAAGTCAAAATCCTTACAAAAGCTGGTAAGTTTATTTTTGTAAAACTTCCATTTTCGCCTTTATATATCCTGCACCACTGCTAGAGGCTATGGTGAAAAAAGCTTTTTTTGATAAGTCAAGTTCTCTACCTTTTACAAATGGTCCTCGATCTGTGATTTCTACGATTACCGATTTTCCGTTTGCTTCATTTGTAACTTTAACAATAGTTCCAAAAGGAAATTTTTTATGTGCGGCAGTAAGTTTATTCATGTTGAAAATTTTACCACTTGCCGTTCGACGACCATTAAATTTTTCAGCATAATATGATACGTGAGCACCTTTCATATAGGGTTTAAACTTGCCTTTAAACAGTTGAATTGAATCTGTAAGTATAGTTTCTTTTACAACAATTTTATCTTTTTTAACTGTATCCTTTTGAATCTTTTTTTGTTCTTGTTTAACTATTTTTTTTTCTTTAAATGCAAGTCCTTTACTGATAAAAGTTGTTATGAATAGCAAAAAAAGTAAAGGAATATATTTTTTCATTTCTCATGTTTAGAATAAACAAAAATACAATTAAACCGTATTGAAAAGTTGTAGAATAATTTTTACAGGTGGATTAAATGAATTATTTGAATCATTAAAACCATAAATACCAAGGAATTTTTGCTAAAATTAGCAGTAATCCTAAAGTATAAAAAATGCAAATTGATTTAAATTTTAATTCGCCAGACAATACTTTTTTGTGTTTTGACCACCCAATTGTGATTAAAGTTACAGCTATAATATTTGTTAAGGGATGCTCTAAAGAAGTTAACCTCATGTGCGAATCGCTCATGTTTCCCAGTTGTGCAAAACCATTTGGGGAAACAAAATATAATAGTAAGCCAATTACTAACTGAATGTGAGTTGCTATTAATGCAAAAAG
Organism: Flavobacterium sp.; assembly: GCA_025351785.1. Taxonomy (GTDB): domain Bacteria; phylum Bacteroidota; class Bacteroidia; order Flavobacteriales; family Flavobacteriaceae; genus Flavobacterium. Next base: position 4,748 of record JANXVF010000088.1, on the reverse strand, counting down.
TGCAATTTTTCTGTCTTTTGCCAAAAACTCTTTTTTGGAATACATTCCAATTAAAGAATTTACAACAGCAAATAGTAACAATAAAAGAGCTAAGTATGCCCAACCAGAGTGAAATTTTTGAACAAATGTGTACATAAAGATTATATTTATAAAAACAAAAGTAACCAAAAAAACGAATATAAAAACTGAATTTACAAAGATACATGCCAATTAAATAATTATGTATATTCGTATTAAATTTTTATTTATTTAAAAATAGATTCTAACAAAAGGCATTAAAGCATCACTATATACATTTTTATCTTTATTAAAAAGTAAATTATATCGAGCTCCAATAGTAACACTGCCAGTTCGATAACCTGCACCTACAAAAAGTCCTGTGTTCCAAAAATTATTAGATATCGAATTTGGAATAGCATTAAAAGTAGTATTTACACGAACTTCTTCTATTTCTAAAGATAATTGAACTTCTTCAATAGGATTAAAAAGCCCAATTATATTTGCACCATATATTGCCGAGGAATATTGATTTTTTACAGAAATATAACTTCCTTGAACTCCAGTTCCTAGTGCTAATTTTGAATTAAAATTATAAATAGCGCTTGGAGCTATTGTAAAGTCTGTATAACCACTTCCTGCACTAACGCCAAAACCGCCACCAAATTGAACATGATCCCAAAAGTTGCTTTTTTCTGTTGGATGTTTAACAACTTGCGCAACTAGTTTGTTGTTTGTAAATAAAATTACAAAACACAAAACAATCCCGATTCTAATTTTTGAAGTTAACGTATACATGATATGTAGTTTATGATATAATGTTATAAAAGTAAAAAAAAAGCAGTACATTGTTTTAAATATTTTACTTTTGCGTTATTAAATTTAACAAAACACTCCTTAAGTATAAAAATATGGATAGGTTTTCATTCTTAAACGCTGCACACACCGAATTTTTTGCACAATTATACGACCAATATTTGGAAAATCCAGATAGTGTTGAACCAAGTTGGCGTGCATTTTTTCAAGGTTTCGATTTCGGAATGACAACTTATAGTGATGAAAATGCACTAGATTATATAAATACTGTTGCAAATTCTTCTAATGAAAACGGAGTTATATCTGAAAAAATAGTTAAAGAGTTTAGTGTTTTAAAATTAATTGACGGCTATCGTACTCGTGGCCATTTATTTACCAAAACAAATCCGGTAAGAGAGCGAAGAACTTATACTCCAACCTTAGCTTTAGAAAATTTTGGACTTTCGGATTCTGATTTAGAAACAGTTTTTGATGCCGCTAAAATAATCGGACACAATCCAACAACATTAAAAGAAATAATTACACATCTTGACAATGTATATTGTCAGCATATTGGTACAGAATATATGTATATCCGTAAACCAGAAGTGGTTCAGTGGATACAAGATAAATTAAATATCAATGATAATTTACCAAATTTTGACATCAATCAAAAAAAGATAATTCTCGAAAAACTAAATGAAGCTGTTTCGTTTGAAAATTTTTTGCATACTAAATATGTAGGTCAAAAACGATTTTCGTTAGAAGGTGGTGAAACTATAATTCCAGCTTTGGATGCATTAATTGAAGCCGCTGCAACTAAAGGAGTTGAACATTTTGTAATGGGAATGGCTCACCGAGGGAGGTTAAATATTTTGGCCAATATTTTCCATAAACCTACACAGGATATTTTTTCAGAATTTGACGGTAAAGATTATGACCAAGAATATTTTGATGGAGATGTGAAATACCATTTGGGTTTAACATCAGAAAAAACTACAAGAACAGGCAAAAAAATAAATATCAGTTTAGCTCCAAATCCTTCGCATCTTGAAACTGTAGGTGCTGTTATAGAAGGAATTGCAAGGTCAAAACAAGATAAATATTTTCCTAACGATTTTTCAAAAGTTTTGCCCATCGCAGTTCATGGTGATGCTGCTGTTGCCGGACAAGGTATTGTGTATGAAATTATTCAAATGGCACAACTTGACGGATATAAAACTGGCGGTACCATACATTTAATTATTAATAATCAGGTTGGCTTTACAACAAATTATCAAGATGCACGATCTTCAACGTATTGTACCGATGTGGCAAAAGTAACACTTTCGCCAGTACTTCATGTAAATGCTGATGATGCCGAAGCCGTTGTACACGCCATCCTTTTTGCCCTCGATTTTAGAATGACTTTTGCAAGCGACGTTTTTATAGATATGCTTGGTTACAGAAAATATGGACATAACGAAGGTGACGAACCTCGATTTACGCAACCAGTTTTGTACAAAATAATTGCTAATCATCAAAATCCAAGAGATATTTATGCTGAAAAGCTATTGTCGTCAGGTATAATTGATGCTTCATATGTAGCTAAATTAGAGATTGATTATAAGGCAAATTTAGATATGAATTTAGAGGAATCTCGCAAAAAAACTTTAACAATTATAAAGCCGTTTTTACAAGAGGAATGGATAGATTTTATTCAAGTTTCAGATGATGAAATGAGAAAAAAAGTAGATACCTCATTTGATAAAAAAGTTTTAGATGATTTAATTGTTTCTGTTTCTACATTACCATCTGATAAAAAATTTATTAGTAAAATTTCTAAAATTGTTACCGACAGAAAAACAATGTATGATAATAATGTTATCGATTGGGGAACAGCAGAAACATTAGCATATGCAACTCTTTTGACAGAAGGATATAATGTAAGAGTTTCTGGACAAGATGTAGAAAGAGGAACATTTTCGCATCGTCATGCAGTTGTAAAAGTTGAAGATAGCGAGGAAGAAGTTATACTTTTAAACACGATACATAATAAAAAAGGAAATTTTAATATTTATAATTCTTTGCTTTCTGAATATGCAGTTTTAGGTTTTGATTATGGTTATGCACTAACAAATCCTAATACACTTACAATTTGGGAAGCACAATTTGGTGATTTTTCAAACGGTTGTCAAATAATGATTGACCAATATATTTCTTGTGGAGAAGATAAATGGAATAATCAAAACGGAATAGTGCTTTTATTACCTCATGGATATGAAGGTCAAGGCGCCGAGCATTCATCTGCAAGAATGGAACGTTATTTGCAACTTTGCGCTAGACACAATATGTATGTTGCCGATTGCACAACTCCTGCAAATTTCTTTCACTTATTGCGACGACAAATGAAAACTAAGTTCCGTAAGCCTTTGGTTGTGTTTTCTCCAAAAAGTTTACTGCGTCATCCACTTTGTGTTTCAACACAAGACGAAATGGCAAACGGAATTTTTCTAGAAACAATTGATGATAATAAAGTTGATAAATCAAAAGTAAAATCGTTGGTATTTTGCACAGGAAAATTCTATTATGATCTTCTTGCAGAAAGAGAAAATAATAGTAGAAAAGATGTGGCTTTGGTTCGTATTGAGCAATTATTTCCTTTCCCAGTTGATCAATTGAAGGCAATTATTGCAAGTTATCCAGATGCTGACGATTATGTTTGGGCACAAGAAGAACCTAAAAACATGGGAGCATACAGCTTTATGTTGATGAATTTCGATTTAGTAAAATGGAGATTGGCATCATTAAAAGCTTATGCGGCTCCTGCTGCAGGAAGTAGCACTCGTGATAGAAGACGTCATGCGGATGCCATTAGAATGGTTTTTGATAAAACTTTATTTCGATAATTAAGATAATTAAGAAGAAGAGAATAGATTATAAATTTTAAAATAACTATGCTAACTAAACAAGACATATTTCAAACAATAATTGATAACAAGGAAACGATAAAAAGTTTTGGTGTTACAGAAATTGGTTTGTTTGGTTCTTATGTTAGAAATGAGCAAACTGAGGAAAGTGATATTGATTTTTTAGTTGATATAATTAAAGAAAAGAAAACGTTAAAAAACTTTATTGATTTTTGTGATTTACTTGAAAAACTTTTTGAAAACAATAAAATTGATATAGTTTCCAAAAAAGGACTAAGTGAATTTATCGGACCTCATATTTTAAAAGAAGTAAATTATGTCAAAATCGGATGATTTTGAGTTTATTGGACACATTTTTATTGAAATAAATTATATTCAAAAGACAATTGAAAAGGTTGAAGAAGAAGATTTTTATAATGATGAAACTTTGAAAAGAGCTATAACAAGAGCTTTAGAAATAATTGGTTAGGCTACAAAAAACTTGAATATAGATTTCAGATTGAAATACAATTCAGTTCCATGGAGTTATATGGCTAAATTAAGAGATAGAATTATCCATCATTATCAAGGTGTTGATTATGAAACTATTTGGAACATAATCACACAAGAAATTCCAGAATTACATTTCCAGATTGAACAAATAATAAAAGAAAACAACAATAAATAAATATATAATTTTCAGAGTAACTTTTAAACCTGAAACTTTAAACTAAAGAGTATGATTTTAGAAATGAAAGTGCCTTCACCAGGCGAATCGATAAAAGAAGTTGAAATTGCATCTTGGTTAGTAAAAGACGGCGATTATGTAGAAAAAGACCAAGCCATTGCTGAAGTAGATTCAGACAAAGCAACTTTGGAATTACCAGCAGAAGCAAGCGGGATTATAACGCTTAAAGCAGCAGAAGGTGATGCAGTTGCTGTTGGTGCAGTAGTTTGTTTAATTGATACAAGTGCAGCTAAACCAACATCTGTCGAAAGTCAAAAGCCTGAAAGTCCTAAAGAAACACCAAAGGCAGAAGTAAAAGTAGAAACTCCGAAAGCAGTTCC
>JANXVF010000073.1 GCA_025351785.1 Flavobacterium sp. | reverse complement strand
TCAAAACTCTTGGCATCGTGCGGATGAATACCCGCCGTAGCGTACAAAACGTTGGGATATTTCTTCGCCAAAACGGCAGATTGCTCGCTATTACGGATACTCGTACCCGTCAAAATCATCTTATAAACCTCCGCATCAATGGCATTTTGAATGATGGTTTCTGCGTCATTATGGAATTGTTTATTGATGAGGTTTATGCCTATATCTGTTAGGTTGTGCATGGGGTTTTTTTAATTAAAATGGTCATTACGCTGTGTAATGACCATTTTATGAATTTAATTTCTTTGTTTATTTCAGTTAGGAATCTTTGCTTTTTGCATGATTTCCTTAGCTAAATGATATTTTGAAATAAAAATGTAAATACTAATTAATTTTGGAAAAAACCTTTTCTAATGCTATCAGGGTCACTTGAAAATTGGATATAATTAATTTTATCAATTACATCTGACGGAGGAATTTTATTATCTAAAATTATTATTTGCCTATCTTCTGGTACTTCTGCCAAATTTTTGAAAAATAATTCTTGCATATCAGTAGCAATCTCATCCCCGTTTTCTCGCTTTTGGTTATTATGGTATGTTGTTAATGGAGAATCAATAATTATAAATCCAGAATGAGGTTTAGATTCATTGATACAATAATCAAGGAGACCGAATGTAAATGCAGAATATGAAAGTGCTCTAACACCTTTTCCATGACTATTCCTTCCTCTTAAAGAAATCGTCAAGTCAAAAATTTTATGATTATCATTAAATTCAACAGACGTTAGTCCAGGGAATTTCCAAGAACTCAAAAAATTCTCCACATATTCAGAAAAACTTTTTAGTATTTGATAGTCCAAATCTACTTTTGCCTCTTCTTTTTTAGGTTTAGATTTGAGATCTTGTTCTAATTTGCTTCTATCAACGAAAAGACTGGCTATATCCTTTTTTGCGGAATCAATATCATTTTCAATTGTCGTATAATCTATTAATTGAGTGACTTGGGTTTGAAAGTTTTTTCGCAATGGTAATAAAACCTCATTTAGTTCTTTGACCAAAGAATCTAAATCAATTTGCATTTTATTAATCAAAATATCATTTTCTTTCTTTATATTTTCAGTAGATAATATTGTAGCTTCCAAAGCTATCAATTTAAGCTCAATTTTCTTTCCTTCAATTTTGATTGATAATCCTATTTCTTTATTTTCGATATTATCTGCCAAACATTTTAGATGGTCTTCATCCATTAATGTACCACAAATAGGACAATCTTTTGTTATTAATTGTTTAAATAGATACTCACCTTCCAAAATAAAATTTAATCTATTCAAATCATTTTTATAATGTTCCCTAAGTAAGTAAAATCTCTTTAAAAGCTCATTATTTTGTAAGTTCAAAGATTTTGTTTTTTGCAATTCATTGAAATCATTCTCTCTTTTTACTGTTAGGTCATCTATTCTTTTGGTAGAAGACTCCAATACTTCAAGTAAGCGTGTAATTCTTGAACTAATTTCTTCCGAAGATATATCTAATTTCAAATCTTGAAGTTTTTCAATTGTTTGATTTTTTGCAGTTAATAATTCTTCAATAAATTCAATTTTCCCTTTTATTTTGCTCTCAAATATCTTTTTTTCTTCTTGCTCAATTAATCCATTATCAGAGATACCAGTTAATAGGTATTTGAAAACAGATTTTTCAACTGTAAATCTATTATAATTATTCATTGAAGAATAGACAGGAGAACCTTCCGTTATTACTCTACTTTCATCAATTAATGTAAGTTGAGCAATATCTCTAAAACTAAGTTTTCTTGTTTTATTTTCAGCATTTGTTTTCATAGAAATATCTCTCACACCCATAAGTTTTAACAGGAACTCAGATATATTTTCTCCATCGAATGTTCCACTTTTTTCGCCTAAGATGAATTTTTCAGATGCTGAATATCTCTCAAATATACTTTTTGAAATATTTGCTTTTGAAGGTATCTTTAAATTTCTATGAATTGTGTATGATATATCATCATTTGTTCTTATCTGTAAATATGCTTCTGAATAACCTTTTGATTCTGGTATATTTTTTGGACAATCACCACCACCAAGAAGATAATTTATACACTGATATACATAGGATTTCCCTGTATCAGAAGAACCTACAATCAAATTAGCTCCTTTTGAGAATTTTAAGGAAGCATTTTCCAAACCTTGTCCTACTACTATTAATTTTTCTATGTAAAATCTTTGGTTCATAGTTACTCTCTAATAAGTGATTCATAAATAAACTCATTACCCCATTTTGGGATATTATTTTCAACTAATGTATTAAGTTTATCATCTGAATAATCTCCAAATTGTAAATTAATCCATTTGCTAATTTCGGATAATCGTTTCGAATAATCATTTTCCTGCAATTCTATAAATTTACCTGTAAGTTCATTAGATTTATACTTTATACCCTCGGTTGAAAAAACAATATCAATTAATTCTTTACTTCTCATTAATGCCAAAGCATCTTTTAAAATAAGTGGTTTAATAACTATCTGTCCCGACCGTCGGGGAATTGGTGGGTGAAGGCTCTTAGGTCCATTTGGAAAGTCACTTGAATTGAGTAGGAAATAATCATAAATAACTAATCGGTTTAGGTCAATTTCAGATGGCGCTAAACCATTCAATATAAATAAAGTTCTAAATCCAATTTCTAATGGTGAGTTAAAAACATTTATATTTCTGGTTTCAAATATATTACTTAAAGTTTCCATGATAATTTACTTTCATTAACTAAGTGATGGCAAATCCCTTGTCTATCGTGAAGACTAATGGTTACTGTAAGAGGGTTTGCTGTAATATTTAGAGATGTACTATGTTCAAGAATACTCAATAAACGTCGGAATGAATTTTGATGAAATATTAAAACTTTTGCATAAACGGCATTATAAATTTCTTCTTTTAATGATTCAAAAGCAATAGAATTTGGTGGTAAATTATCCCGTTCAAATTGCTTTAATGTGTCGATAGAGTGAAAATTTTTTCTTTGCATATCAAAATGAATCGAGTAGTCTCCATGCTTAGTTAGTTCACCTACTGAGTTAATTTGCAAGGATAGTTCTTCGCCATAAGCAATCAATAATTGCTGTACATACCTCATTTCCTCTTCATAAATATTGATTTGAGGAACATTTGTCTCTTCTCTAATCTTTTTAATGCCTCCACCAAAATGATAAAGATGATAACTCGTTTGACTGTGTTGCTTAATAAGCTCCAAAGGTTCAATAGATTTTATAATTGAAAAATCGAAGTTTTCTACATGAGATCTAAAAGTACCTTCAAGTTTGATTTTTCCAGCACCTTTTGAAGTAATTTTAGACTCAACATATTTTGCCCAATTATTAATTAGTGCTTCTTTTAGCTTTGTAGCGTCGTCTAATAAATCTCCAAGGGCTGTTCCAACACCTTCTCTTCCAACTATATAATAATTATCAGGTATAGTGTAATCTTTGATAAATGTGTAATGACATAGCTTTCCGAGTTCTACATAAAAATTTGTTGGAGTTAACTTATTGCCATAATGTTTACATTGGTAATTATCCCATTTTTTTGTGCTACTATTTTTGATTCCAATAACATCCCTTCCTTTATCACCTGCTCCTCCACAACGTCTTACTTTCTCATATTTAGAACTTAAATATTCAAAAGCCCATTCAGTAACAATTTCTTCAAATTCGGCTTCATCCATAACAGCCAATCTTTGCATAGGTGTTATAGATTTACCATAAAGAATATCATGGTTAGATAAGATAATCTTGGGCTTATTTTGTGGAATTAATAAATCAATGACATCATCTTCAATATTCATAGTGGGGAGAAATGTTTAATAGATTCAAATAAAAACCTGTAATTATTTTATATTTTATTTAACATTACTGGACAAATAGATATAATAAATTGAGAATGAGGGGATTAAGATAGAACTTTGTTTTACCAGAACAAAAACCATATCAAAATGCACCCTCACATTGGTAAATTTAGCGTACAATACGGTAATTATCGAGCGA
>JANXVF010000072.1 GCA_025351785.1 Flavobacterium sp. | reverse complement strand
AAGGTGCTGAAATTGAAGCACTTGAAGGGTGCAGAAAAACAATTCAAAACTTACGGCCAAGCTTTGCAATAGCTTCGTACCACCTTGTAAACAATGAATTGACGTATATAAAAGTAGAAGCTTTTTTCAAATCACTTAACTATCCTTACAAAACAGTAAAGTTCAATAAAACTGAAATCATAACCTTTGCTGGTAAAAATATTACATAAAATAATAATCTCATATATTTTTGCCAAAATTTTTATACTATTCATTATAATTATTAAGGTTTTTTAAAAATTATTTTAGATTTTTTTTCAAAATTATTATCAATTTAATATATAATATCTCCTCGAGTTGCATATTAAACTTTAAAATTTATAAACTTAAAAGTCACATAAATAAATCTTATACTTCACTTAACAAAATAAGATTTTCATTCAAAAACATCATTCAAATATTAAAAAAAGGTCATGGTTTTTCATAAGTACAAAAACTATTTTAGTTCAAAATTCACCAATAAATTATTTGTTATCATTTTTTAATACATAAATGTGTGAGGAATATTCTGATGATTTACGAGCTTTCCAGTTAGATTGTAATCCGATAAAAAATGCTTTAATAAAGTTCATTTTTCCTGTTTTGTATTTCTCTGATAATAACGAAACGTAAAAAGCATCAAACTTCATTGGCAAAACTTGACAGAGTTGCATACTTTCTTTTTCAAATAATAATTTTATTGTTTTTTTAGAGAAATGCCAAAAATGAATCGGAACATCAAAAGCTGCCCAAAATTCTTTGTAGTAACTAGCATCAAAAGATTTGAAATTTGGAACAGCAATAACCAAAGTTCCATCGGGTTTGAGTAAACGTTTCAATTCTTTTATCTGAATTTCGAGATTTGGCACATGCTCTAAAACGTGCCACATTGTTATTACATCAAAAGTATGATTTTCTAAATCGGTTGTTTTACTTACAAAATCGACACCTTTAGAGATTGCAATTTCTTTGGCTATTTTGCTAGGTTCGGTTCCTATTGTTTGCCAACCATTTTGTTTAACAAATGATAAAAAGTCTCCTGTTCCTGCTCCGATATCTAAAATTTTTCCCTTTTTTGTAGACAAACTATTTATGAGGTTCAGTTTGTTTTTTAAAGCAATATTTCTAATAAATTGGTATAATTTTTCGAAAAAAGATTTACTTCCATTTGAATGCGAGATGTAATTTGTGCTATCATAATATTTATCCAAATTTTCTAAACTTGGTTGGGGCGTCGTCACCAGCATGTCTAAAGTTTGGTCATAATACAAATCGAAAATTTCTTGCGAAACAGAATGATCTTTTACTTTAAGAAAGTGTGTTTTGTTTTCTAAATTCATAATGGTTTTAAAAAATTATATCTAAAAAGTTTTATAAAATTATATTGATATTTGACTATTTTTTATCTATATTTTTTACTAATCTTAGAGCATACTTGACTTGACAAATGGGTTTCACGTGGAACAAAAAATTTTAGTTTTTAGAATTGAAAAACTCTAGTAAATACAAATAAATAATTACCTCCCCATATAAATCAATAAAACAGAAATATCACTTGGAGAAACACCGCTAATTCTTGAGGCTTGAGAAATAGTAACCGGTCTTATTTTGCTTAATTTTTGCTTTGCTTCTGTTGACATTGATTTAATTTTGTCATAATCAAAGTCCATAGGTATTTTTACATCTTCAAGCCTAGTAAGCTTGTCGGCATTGTTGCGTTCTTTTTCTATATAACCAGAATATTTTACCTGAATTTCTGCTTGTTCTAAAATCTCTCTATCTAATTTATTTTCTTCGACATATTTTTTAACCTTTTCAAATTTTAAAAAATCTTCTAAATCAATTTGAGGTCTTGAAAAAATCTTAAACATTTTGTCAGATTGAACAATTGATGCACTTCCTTTCTCTTCAAGAATCGGATTAGTCTCTGAAACTGTCAAGCTTGTTTCTTTAAAAAAAGAAACCATTGCATCGCTAGCGGCAAATTTATTTTCCATTCGTCGCATTCTTTTTTCTGATGCCAAACCAATTTCATATGCTTTTGGAGTTAATCTTGCATCGGCATTATCTTGTCTAAGAAGTGTTCTGTATTCAGCGCGAGAAGTAAACATTCGGTAGGGCTCTTCAGTTCCTTTTGTAATTAAGTCATCAATTAAAACGCCAATATAAGCCTCATCTCTTTTTAAAATCATGGGCTCTTTTTCTTGAACTTTCAATGCAGCGTTTATTCCTGCCATCAATCCTTGCGAAGCCGCTTCTTCATAACCCGTTGTTCCGTTTATTTGTCCAGCAAAATACAAACCTTCTACTAATTTGGTTTCTAAAGTATGCTTTAATTGGGTTGGTGGAAAATAGTCATATTCTATAGCATAACCTGGGCGAAAGAATTTTACTTTCTCAAATCCGACTACAGATCGCAACGCTTTAAACTGAATATCTTCGGGCAAAGAAGTAGAAAAACCATTAACATAAACCTCACAGGTGTTCCAGCCTTCTGGTTCTACAAATAATTGATGTCTTTCTTTATCGGCAAAACGATTTATTTTATCTTCAATAGATGGGCAATATCTTGGTCCTAATGATTTGATTCTACCGTTAAACATTGGAGAGCGATCGAAACCTTCACGTAAAATATCATGTACATCTAGAGAAGTATATGTCATATAACAAGACCGCTGCTTTGTTAATGGTTTTGTAATATCTGAGTAAGAGAATTTATCGGGATTTTCGTCGCCTTTTTCTTCATTCATTTTAGAAAAATCTAAAGAACGACCATCCACTCTAGGTGGCGTTCCTGTTTTCATTCGTCCTGACTCAAATCCAGCTTTAATTAAATCTTCAGTTATTCCATAAGCCGCACTTTCGCCAGCTCTGCCTCCTCCATATTGCTTTTCGCCAATGTGAATTAAACCATTTAAGAAAGTGCCATTTGTTAATACAACTGATTTTGCTTTTATTTCAAGTCCTAAAGAGGTTTTAATGCCTTCGACTTTTCCGTTATTAAATAATAAGCCACTGACCATTTCCTGATAAAAATCTAAATTTGGCGTGCCTTCTAACATCATTCTCCACTCTTCAGAAAAACGCATTCTGTCAGACTGAACTCTTGGCGACCACATCGCAGGACCCTTAGACTTATTCAGCATCTTAAATTGAATTGCTGTCTTGTCAGAAACAATACCCGAATAACCACCAAGCGCATCTATCTCACGCACAATTTGTCCTTTTGCAATGCCACCCATTGCCGGATTGCAAGACATTTGAGCAATATTTTGCAAACTCATTGTGACCAATAAGGTTGATGAGCCTAAATTTGCCGAGGCAGCGGCCGCTTCACAACCAGCGTGACCTGCGCCAACAACTATCACATCATAAGTGTTAAACATTTTATACTATATATTTATTGTTCCACGTGGAACGCTTATATTAAAATAATTATAGCGGATGTTTCACGTGGAACATTTTTATTTTCTCGTCTTCTTTGGCTCGCATCAAGGATTTTTCGTCTTTGGTTTTGTCGCTATAGCCACAATAATGTAGTATCCCATGAACGAGCACTCTTAATAATTCTTCGTTGAAAGATACATTGAAATCAAAAGCGTTTTCTTTTACACGGTCAACCGATATAAAAATATCTCCATGCAGTTCGTTGCCTAGACTATAATTAAAAGAAATAATATCAGTTAAGGTGTCGTGATTTAGAAACTGCTCATTTAGATTTAAAAGATAGTCGTCATCACAGAAAACAAAATTTATTTCTCCTTCTATTTTATTTTCTGATACTATGACAGAAGATATCCAAGATGAAAATTGAGTTTCATCACTTAATTCGAAATCTGTCTCATAATTAAAACTAATCATTACCTTTAAAATATTCTTGAACTTTTTGATTAAAATTCGGGCGTAAAGGTACGGTTTGTCTGTTTAAAATTTCGACGCTATTCAAATAATCTTTTAATTTAGAAGGTAGAGCGTTTGTAGTGTTGGTGAATTCCTTTTTATTAGTTTCTGATTGGCGCTTTTTCTCTTCCCCTTGCATTTGAACAGCTTTGTCAAGTTTTAACATTTCATATTTTAAATTTAATATTCGTTGCAGCGTTTCGTTATTAAATCCTTTATTTAACAATTGCTTTTCTATTTGCTTCATTTGATCTACAGCATTCTGACCTTGTCCGCCTAAACCTTGTTTGTTTAATTCATTTTGCAAAGCTTCTCTAAGTTGCTGTTGCTCTTTATATATTTCCATAATGGCTTTTGCGTCATTTTCGCCATCGGGACCGTTCTCACTATCTTTTTCACCTTGCCCATTTCCGCCAGAACCTTGCTTGCCATCTTTCCCTTCCTTTCCTTTTCCATCTTTTCCTCCCGGTTTATCACCGGGCTTGTCTCCAGGCTTGTCTCCAGGCTTTTTACCTGGTTTCAACCCATCTTTCATTTTTTCGGCAAGACCTTCCTGTTTTTTAATAATATCTGGAAGTTGCATTCCAGAGCCAGAACCTTTTCCTGGCGATGGTTTCCCTTTTCCTTTTCCAGAACCAGACATTGATAAGGACATTTGCATATTAGTTAGCGTTTCAGCCAACATATCTGCGAGTTTATTACTGGCACTAGTTGCAAATTGTTGATATGAAATCCCTTTTTGAACATTAGCATCGGCAAGTGTTTCGATTGCTTTATCAACATTATATTGAACATTACCTATTTCTGTTGTTACTTCTTCAGCAATTTGGGGATTTCTTAAAGACATAGCAAACAAACTATCATCTACATGCTTAAACTGCTGTTTTAAATCTTGTTGAATTTTTAAATTTTTATTGTAAGAAGGAGATCCTCGTTTCAAGCCCTTAAATTGTTTCATAACATCTTCTTGAGAAAATGAATAGGCTAAAAGATTATCAAGAATTTGACGCAACATGGCAACATCTTCTTCTATTTGTTCCATATCTCCTCCCTCCATGCTAGACTCCATATCCATACTCATTTGCTTCATTTTTTTGGAAGCACTTTTCTGTTTTGGTTTTGCACCAGCTTTAGAATCTTTCTTTAATTCATCGGATGCTTTCTTTAAATCTTCATCAATACTTTTTTCTTTTGGAGCTGTATCTGGAAGTTCAACAGGAGTTTTTAATTCTTTATTGTCTT
>JANXVF010000070.1 GCA_025351785.1 Flavobacterium sp. | reverse complement strand
GATCTCATGCTGCGGATATAAAGGAAAAAGTATTACCTTGTTAACACCTTTATCGTGCAACTCTTGCAAACCTTTTATGATAGACATTGTTCCGTAACGCATTGCTAACGATACTGGAATGGTTACCAAATCTTGAACTTTTTGTTGCATTCGTTTTGATAAAACAATCAATGGAGAACCTTCGTCCCACCAAATTTTAGCATACGCAGCTGCCGATTTTTTTGGTCTAGTTTGCAAAATTATACCACGAACCAGTAAGGCTCTCAATAAAAACGGTACATCGATTACAAATCGATCCATCAAAAATTCATCTAAATACGGTTTAACATCTTTTGGTGTTGGACTTTCTGGCGAACCTAGATTAACGAGTAATACTCCTTTCATTTTTTATTTTTTTTTATGTCTTAAAAATCAACTAAAGTTTTTAAAAATTTTAGCCAGACATTCTTATTTAATGACTGGCTATAATTGTGTTTAATTAAAAATAATTTTTTTAGTATCAATATTTTTTCCGTTAATCACAAGACAAACAAAATAAATACCATCACCAAAATTTTCTTTTAATAGTGTTTTATTTAAACTTGTTGATCTTTCATTAATTATTAAATTGCTTACTATTTTTCCATTTATATCATGTACTTGTAAAAATGCCTCTTGTGCAGATTTTATTACACTTAAAGTTACTGTAATTATATTGTTTGAAGGATTTGGTGAAACAAATAATATTTTATTTTCTTCTAAATTTAATAAATCAGAATTTTGAGGTTTAAGGTTTTGTAACACTAGATTCTTTAATTCATTTATCTGTATTTGTTGTTCATCAATTAGTTTTTGTTGTTCTTTCATTCCTTCAACCAAATAAGGGATGACTTCCAGATAATTAGCAGCCTTATCGCCATTTTCGGTTGTTATAACTAAATGAGGTAAAACTTTTTCTAATTCTTGAGCTATAAAACCGCTATGCTTACCATTATCAAAGTTCATTTCTTTATACTTTTCTGAATTCCACAAATAAGTTTTTCCATTTAACTTTTCAATAATTTCTATTGCATTTTCAATTGGTTTAATATCTTTTTTGAATTTCTTATCAGAAGTTGCAAAAAATGATGTTCCTCTAGTAACACCATTTATTGATAATTTCAATACACCATTGAATGAAGTACCAATTAGTCCTCCAAGAAGAATAGAACTAGAATCAAAATTAAAATTTGCTGGTTGAGTAGTGTAACCAATAGATACAGTAGATCCTGCAATAGGCACTGTAGCTGACGTGTTGTCAAAGATTTGGCTGCAAGAAAGATTTCCCGCTAAATCTGAATTTTTCGTTATATAATTTATGCCTCCTGCTCCTGAACAATTATTATTAATACCTCCACCATTATCTTTTACAAGAATAACATCACCATCAGCATTTACTGATAATACCCCTTTATCTGCTAATGTTGAAGGATTCGTAATTGGTGCAATATTGTTTTTTAAATTCCTAAAACGAAGACCAGATGAATTACTTGCAGTGTAACTAGATTGAAATAGACTATTTATTTCTAATACATTTTTAGCTCTTTGATTATTTGAAAAACCTAGTCCTGTATACCCTAATTCATCAATAATTAGTCTTTGAGTTCCAGCTCCATCAGCTAGGATAATTGAATTTTTACAATCGTTACCAATACTTCCTGGTGTTGATGGTGTACCAAGCGTTGAAGCGGTTGCCGAAACTTGAACATAACCAAGAAAAGAGTTTCCTGAACCACTGGTCGAGTTTAACCCCGAATTAACTCCTAAAAATGTGTTATTGTAGCCGAAATTACTAGTTCCAGCCCCAACGCCCATAAAAGCATTATTATATCCAGTACCTAAGTTAGAACCAGCATTAGCACCAATGCAAGTATTACTATATCCAGAAGTATTTTTGTATCCAGCACCTCTTCCAAAAAAAGAATTAAAACTGCCTGTGGTCTGATTACCTGAAAAATAGCCTGCAAAAGTATTTTCATTTCCTGTAGATAAAGATTGCCCAGATCCAGCACCAATTACAACATTAACTTGACCTGTTGTTATTGAGGACGCAGCACCATATAACCCAATTAAAACATTATAACCACCTGTGGCACCAGCACCTGAGTTTACGATCGAAGTTCCTGGCGGACCAATTAATACATTAGATGTTGAAGGAGTTGGTGAGGCAGCCGGTACCACTACATTTTGTTGTGCATTAAGATTGAATAACAATGTATTCAATAAAAATGTAAATAAAAATTTAGTTTTCATGTTATATTTATTTAAAATTAAGTTATAAATATAATGAATATTACTAAATTATTCATAAAAGCATGAGTAATTATTATTTTATGTAATATTTTTACCAGCAAAGGTTATGATTTCAGTTTTATTGAACTTTACTGTTTTGTACGGAAAGTTAAGTGATTTGAAAAAAGCTTCTACTTTTATATACGTCAATTCATTGTTTACAAGGTGGTACGAAGCTATTGCAAAGCTTGGCCGTAAGTTTTGAATTGTTTTTCTGCACCCTTCAAGTGCTTCAATTTCAGCACCTT
>JANXVF010000049.1 GCA_025351785.1 Flavobacterium sp. | reverse complement strand
TTACAATTTAGTAATAATAAATTCAGAACGTCTGTTTGCTTGATGTTGTTCTTCGGTACAGGTTGATTCATTAGTAGGTTCGCAACCGCAGTTGTTTACTAATTGTGATTCTCCAAATCCTTTAGCTGTTAGTCTGGTTTTTGCAATTCCCTTAGAAACTAACCATGCCATTGTAGATTTTGCTCTTCTGTCGGAGAGTGCTAAGTTATATTTAGCAGTTTGTCTACAATCTGTATGAGAACGGATATCGATTTCCATCGTTGGGTTTTGTTCTAATACATCCAATATTTTTGCTAAATCTAGTGCTGCATCTGGACGGATATTTGACTTGTCTAAATCAAAATAGATGATTTTGATTTTGAATTTTTTTGCTAAATCGTCTCCTGGTTTAACAGGCTGTTCTGTTTTTTCTAATTCTACTGGAACAAATGTTTTTCCTGTTTTCTTTTCGGTTATGGTTGGTGTTTCTTTGGTATTGTATGTTACCGCTTCGGTTTTGATATAATATTTTGAACCACATTCTACTTTTCCAAAATCAAACTTTCCTTCACTATCTGATGTTAATTCTTTCAACATTTTATAGGTTGCATCTGAGAGGGTTACTTTTGCTCCAGCTATTGGCAATCCCGTTGCTTGATCGGTTACTACACCTGATAATTCTTGCTCGCAGGTTACTAGTTTTTGGGTTTCTTTAAATTTATAAATGTCATCGCCTCCATTTCCACCTTCACGATTCGAGCTTACAAATCCCAATCGAGTTTTAGTGTCTATTAAATATCCAAAATCGTCTTTTGAACTGTTTAATGGTTCTCCAACATTGTTTACTTCGCTAAAGTTTCCTTCTTTTTCTATTTTGGATACAAAGACATCTAATCCTCCAAGTCCTGGATGCCCATCTGAGGCAAAATACAATTCGTTCTCTGGGGTTATTACTGGAAAGGTTTCTCTGCCTTCGGTATTAATTATATTTCCTAAATTTTCTGGCGCACTATAGGTGTTATCACCTGTAATTTTGACTTTGAATAAATCAGATTGTCCTAATGTGCCTGGCATGTTTGAGGCAAAATATAATGTTTTATCATCGGGACTTAATGCCGGATGGGCGACACTATATTGATCACTATTAAAAGGAAGCTCTACAATATCTGTCCACTGATCGCCTGTTAAAGTGGCTTTATATATTTTTAAAAGGGTTGATTTTTGTGCATCTTTACCTTTTTTGCCGTTGTTAAAATTGTTTCTAGTAAAGTAAACTGTTTTGCCGTCTTTTGTAAAAACGGGAGTCGATTCGTTAAACTTTGAGTTTAGTTTATTTCCAAATCGCTCTGGTTTATCTAGCGATCCTTCAGATACCATTTCGGCACTGTATAGATTAGTGAAACTCTCTCCGGTCCAAGCGTGTTTGCGTGATGAGAAACTTCCGGTGTCTCGTGCCGAGGTGAAGACTACTTTATTATTGAAAAAAGCGCTTCCATAATCAGAATATTGGCTGTTTATTCCTGCATTTTCGATTGTGTATCGTCCTGAGTTTTTCTTGATTACCGCTAGATAATCTTTCTGTGATGCGGCTAGTTTTGCTCTAAGGTCATTACCACTTTTTGCATTGAACTGTACAAGCATTTCATCTGCTTTTTTATAATCTTTTACGGCTTTTAACGATTGTGAGTAACGGTAATAGTACTCGGGTGCTACGTCTTGGGTTAGGGTAAAAAGTTCGCCATACCATTTTGCGGCATTGTCTAGATCTGCTTTAAAATAATAGGCATCTCCAAGTTTTTGCAACATATCTGCCGATTTGTATCCTTTGGCAAACAAGCGTTCGTAGGTTTTAATAGCATCTACATAGGCAAATTTATCAAACTCTTTGTTGGCTTTAACTTCTTTTAGTTTTTGTGAATAGCTATTGATTGTAAGTAAACTTACTAAAACTAAATATATAATTTTGTTTTTCATGATTTCGCTTTTTTTTTAGAAGAATCTAGGTGATACTATTCGATCCTGACGTTTGAACAATTCAAATCGTAAAAATACCTCGTGTGATCCTGAGTTGTAATGGGCTAATTTTGTAGTTTCTAAATCATATCCATATCCGATATAGATACCATCTGTTACTTGAAATCCTGCCATAAAACTTGCTGCAGCGCTCCATCGCCATGCGGCTCCTAAAACAAATTTTTCATTGATTAAAAAATTTCCAGATACATCTAGTTGTAGCGGTGCACCTTCTACTGCTTTTGCTAAAAAGGCGGGTTTGAATTTTAAACTTGAATTTAAATCAAATACATATCCTCCTATTAAGTAAAGATTCATTCGCTCTTTGTTTACTGAAAAGGTATTGTCCTTATAACGTTTAGTTTCTAAAAAATTAGGTACTGATAATCCTAAATATAATTGATCAGAATGGAAGTAAACACCTGCTCCTACATTGGGAGAAAAATTACTTTTTATGCTTTCTAATGAACTATCACCTAGGTCTTTTGGATTTAATTTCGTTTTGTCTAAATCGAATAAATTACCGGTTCCTTTTATACCAAAAGATAATTTGTATCTTTCTGATGTTGGAATTGTATACGATAAATCAGCCGAAATCGTGTTCTCTGTGGTTGGACCGATTCGATCGTTTACAAATGATAATCCTACACCTAAATTACTATTCTCAATAGGGGAATTTATCGAAAAAGCATTGGTTACTGGCGCACCATCTAGACCAACCCACTGCGTACGATGCAATCCGAAGATACTCATCACGCCTCGTGAACCGGCATAAGCAGGATTCACATTTATAGTGTTGTACATATACTGAGTATACTGGGAGTCTTGTTGGGAGTAACTCTCAAATCCAGCCAGAAGTAATGCGAAAATTAAAATCTTTGTTCTCATTTATTTGGGTGTTTTAAAT
>JANXVF010000086.1 GCA_025351785.1 Flavobacterium sp. | reverse complement strand
TTTTATGCTCATAAAATTAAACTTTAACATTTTTTACACTTTTAGTGCAACGCCACATTTTAAGGTTATAGTAGTTTTGACATAACAAATAAGGCGCGAATTATTTGTTAAACTAATATTAAAAATCTGGAAAGGTTCTAGATTTAAAAAACTTTAAAATTTTATTATTATGAAAAAATTAGTATTCGGCTTAGTTGCCACGGTAATGTTTAGTATTTTAGGATTTGGTAAGTCTAGTACAATTCAAATAGATCCATCAAATTCTAAAAACAAATATGATTATGTAGGTGTGATGCATAATAAAGGGTTAGAAAGTTTTGCAAACAGTTATAAGACAATTAAAGGATTAGAGAGCAATAAAAAAATGAGTTTTGCAACTTTGATAAACTCTAATACTTTATATTTAGGTCAAGATAATTCAATAAATCAATTTAATTCTAAATTAATTGAAAGTAATTCTTTGTTAACTTATTTGAAAAATATTGGTAGTAATAATTCGTCTTTTGTTACAGCATTTGACGCTATAAATTATAGACCATCAAGTGAATTCAAAGAATACTTTATCCAAATGCTTAATGCAGTTGACGGAATTGATGAAAAAAATGAAACTTCGTTAAAGGCATATATTGATTTAATGAAAAATGTTGAAAATAATATTGTTGCTTCTAATTTACAAACAAATGAAAAAGATATACTTTTAGCTATGGCATCTGTTGGAAGATATTCAGGCAGTTACTGGTTTTATAAAACATCTATTTCTAATTGGAATCCTAACAATGTACCTCATACTTCCAATAAACAAATAATTAAATGGGATATAGCTGGAGGTGCTGGAGGTGCAGCAACTGGTGCTATAATTGGTGGTACTGTAACAATCCCTGCTGGCGGTATAGGTGCCGTTCCAGGTTGGGTTGCTGGTGCTATTACTGGTGCAGTTGGTGGCTCTGTTTCGGAAGCCGTTTTTGAATTTTTAGATTGGTTATTTGGTTAATAATTAAGAAATTTTATGACAAAGAAAAAAATATTTTTTTCCTTACTTGTTTATGTTGCTTTGCTTATAATTGGCAAATTAATTACTAAACTTTTAAGTAGTTATTTCTCTATCAACATAGAAAATAGTATTCTCGTATGCTTTTTTACAATTGTTTTAATTATTTATATTTTATTTAAGTATAAAAGCAAATAGTTGAGCACTAAATTTATTCAATAGATGCTCTTTTTTAATATAAAAACAAGAATAGTTTTGTTTACACTTTTTATAATAAATTTTGTCAACGCCCAGTCAGATATAGAAAAGGTTATAAAAAGCGGAGAAATAATAGTAAATGGGTTATCAATTTTAAAAGGAAATAAATCAAATCTAACAACATCAAATTCTAAAATAGTAGAAAGTGTTTGTATAAAAAACAAACTTATAGATAAAATAACTTTTAGTTTGGTTGGTAAAGATGAAGATGGAAATCTTATTAAAAAAGAACTTGTAATCCAAAAAGATGGAAAAGAATGCGTTTTTGAAATTCCAAAAGGCATTTATACGTATGAAATTGTTTTAGCCAACAAAGAAGTTTACAAAAAAGGCGAATACAAATTCAATGAAGAAATAACCATAACGGTTAAAGAAGAGTAAATCTAAACCAGTTTTTGGCTTCGCCAAAAACTGGTTTTATTTTCATAAACAACAAATATTAGAAAAAGAATAACCTTTGTCTAAATCGAACAAAGCATTGGCTCAATCGAAAAAGGCTTCAGACAAAATAGATAAGGCATGTGCAAAAGTAAACAAGGCATCGGACAAAATGAACAAGCCTTGTGCAAAAGTAAATAAGACATCTGCCAAACTGAAATGGACAACCGCCAAAATAGAATAAGATACTGCCAAAATAGATAAGACAACCACACCAGTAAAATAAGCACTTGACAAAAAGTGGAAAATGAATTGAAATATGAAAATCGAAACAGAAAATTTAAATCTTCTGCCAACACAGGTTTTACGCTATTGCGGGTTATGGGCTTAATTTAAAGTTTGTTTTGTATCTTTGAGGTCAGTGCAAAACCGAAAGTTTCGGCTTCTTTAATCCGCAACAGACGTAAATCCAGATGGCGCGGATATGTCCCACAACGGATAGCGCGGATTTGCAATCCGTGCCCATAAAGAATGTAAACTTACAAAAACTACAACGATAACAAGTTGTAGTTTTTTTTGTTAGATTTGTTTTGAAGTTGTTTTTAGGCGCGGATTTGCAATCCGTGCC
>JANXVF010000019.1 GCA_025351785.1 Flavobacterium sp. | reverse complement strand
CTTACTATATTTTATGGCATTGCTTATTATATTTATAAAAACTTGGGTTAACTGAATTTCGTTTCCATAAATTGTAGGGAGATTATCATCCTCTATAATTGCTTCATTTTCTGCTATACTAATTTGAAGATCTCTTTTTGAATCATTTAAAATAGAATTCAAATCGCATTGTACAAACTTTAAATCGGTTTTATCCAAACGTGAAAAATCGAATAGTGAATTGATAAGATTTCGCATTCGTATAGTTGCATCAGTTATATAATTAAAATATGTGAGTGTTTTGTCCGAAAAATTTTCGATTTGCGAAATCCTTTGAATAAACATATTTATAATTCTTAAGGGTTCCTGCAAATCGTGTGAAGCTAAATAACTGAACGATTTTAAATTGATATTTGCATTTTCGAGTTCAATAATATTTTTATCTAATTTGTTATTTATTTGTTGGAGTTGTTTGGTTTTTATATCTAATTCTTTTGTGCGTTCTTTTACTTTTTTTTCTAATTCTTTAGTAAAACTCTTTTGTTCGGTAATATCTAAACTAACACCTGTTAAGGTAATTGCTTCTCCAAAATCGTTGTAATAATATTGCCCAAATGATTTTATCCATCTAATTACGTTGTCATTTGGTCTTTTTATTCGATATTCTACTTCATAATCAGATTTATTTATTCTGGCTTCTTCGACTTTTTGAAATGCCGCCACTTTATCTTTTTCTAAAATAATTGAATGCCAATCGTTATATGTAAGATCTGTGCGATTTGCATCATAACCCCACATAATTTTATGCAAATCGCTCCAATCTAATTGCTGATTTTGAACATTTAAAGACCAAGTTCCAACATTTGCAGCATCTGTAGCGAGTTTGAAATGAGATGCAATTTTGGTTAATTCTAATTCTGATTTTCTCTGGTTTGTAATATCGGTACAGGATGAAAAAACACTAATCAATTTGCCATCGGCACCAAAACTTGGAACTGACTTATTAAGAAGCCAAAATGATTTACCCGATTTTTTATTGACAAATTGAACTAATACTTCTGCTGGTTTTCCTGTTTTTAAAGTAATCGAACTACAACTTTCGTCTGCGCCAAGTGGTTGTCCTGATTCGTTAAATAAATTAAAAACTTTTTCAATGTTTTCTCTAAATTTATATACATCATTCTCATTAAGTACCGCTTGTACTGAGTCATAACCCATTTGTTGTGCCCCAAGTAAATTGACATATAATATTTTTCCTTTATTATTTAAATGATAAACTCCCGAAGGAACGTTATGTATAGTAGTTTCAAAAAAATCTTTGGACTCTTTAATTTTTAAATCTGCAATTTTAGAACTAGTTACATCTCTCGATATCGATAGTAGCTGTTGTACATTTTCCTGATTTGTAGTCACTGGTGATAAAATTACATCCCACCATTTTAAAGTGCCTTTTGATGTTACAGATGAAATAGTAAATTTTACAATTTCGCCTAATGATGCTTTTTTTAAAGACTCGGTTGCAATTGAACGATTTTCGTTACCTAAAATATCAAACCAATTTTTATTTTTTAACGTTGTAAAATTATCAATTTCTAACTGGCAAAGTCCATTTTGATTGATAAAAAGTATCTCACCATCTCGATTTATAATTTTTACACAATCTGGATTTGCTTCTAAAATAGCTTGATTAAAAAGATCATTTTTAATACTTTGATTTCTATTTACAACAGTATCTGTAACTTCGGTTCCTATTAAACCAATGCCATAAATTTTATTTTTGTCATCTCGTAATGGCATATAAACAGAATTAAAGTAAGCAATATCTGGTTTTCCGTTACGCTTTAATTCGACTTTTAGTTCTTTGCATTGGTAAGGTTCACCAGTTTTAAAAACTGTGTCAAGAATTGTTTTGATGCTGTATTCTAACTCTGGAGAACTTTTAAAAAGTGGTTTGTTGATTACGGTGTCATAATTTTTTGCCCACACTTCTAATGCAAAATTGTTTATGGTTTCTACAACATACAAACTTCCTTTGAAAGTAGCAGTTATAACTGGAGCTTGCTCTATAAAATTATGAGATTTTGAATCATTGCTCAATTGCTCAAAAAAGTTTTTGGTTTCTGGTTTACTTCTAGTTTTGCTTACTTTATCCATTTTGTTTAATGAAGTTTTTTAACACTATAGTTCGGTTTAATCAACTTATTAAATATAAAATCCGAGATATTAGGATATCAAAATAACAATATTCAAATGTAAAGATTTATTAATAAATTTCCAAAACGTAAATTATATTGTATAGAAAGTGTAAAAAGATTTAAGTAATAAAATCTAGTTAAATAAATTTTGTGTTATTTTTAAATTTTAGCGAAAGCTACATTTGAAGAAAGCGAGATAGAATTGATTTAGAAAATTTTAATTTATAACTATTTTCTTGGCAATACGTTTATCGCCAGATTTTAAAATTCCTAAATAGATCCCTTTTGATAAACTTGGAATTGAAATAGATTCGATTTGTTTAGCATTATCTATAAATTTATCTAAAACAATTTTTCCGTTACTATCAATCATTGAAAAAGTGTAATTCGATTCGTTTAAAGTACCTAAATTGATATTTATGAAGTCATTAGCCGGGTTTGGATAAAAACTCACTTGATAATTTGAACTATAATCTTCGTTGTTTAATGTAGAACTTGCCACTGCAAAATGTAAAGTTGCTCCGATTGTAGCTTTTGCAACATTAAAATTATAAACAGGATCCATGTAGATTAAAAAATCAGTTGGGGTATGCTTGTGAGTCGTTTCGTTAGTTTCAAAAAGTCCAGTAATGATTTCGTTATTGCTTTGGAAAGACATATAATCTGACGCGTAAGCATATGACAAATAAGTTTGCAATGGCGAATATAAACCTACACAAGTAATTAATTGATTTGTCATTAAAGCAGAAGTTGCATTGTTTGTAGAAGGAGCGTTATTGGTGTCTTTTTCGCAGGTAATTGTATCATTAATTATTCCTGCAACGCCCCCAACTTCGTCTAAATTTAATATCAATCGGATATTCATTTTTGGAGTAGTCCCATTGACAATTGCAGAAACATAATGTTTACTGCCGTATAAACCATCTTCCTCGCCAGAAAAATTAATAAATTTAATCGAATAATCGGTTGGAATGTTCTGTAATAATCTTGCAATTTCTAATATGCATGCCGTTCCGCTTCCGTTATCATTGGTTCCTGTGCCACCAATAGAATCATAATGTCCGCACACAATAAGAAATGTGTTAGGATAAAGTGTCCCTATTTTAGTAACAATTAAATTTTTACACGTTGCTGTAGAACCATTATAAGTATAAGAATCTTCTTGAATTTGTGCTGTTGTATAACCGTAGCTTACATATTTATTTTTTAACCAATCTAAGGTATTTTGTAACTGGAGCGTACCTCTTCTTTTTAATCCGAGTGCTTCAAACTGATTTAAATCATTGTTAATATTAATTTGAGAACACTGATTTACAACATTAGCATAACTCTGATTAAAAGTTTGACTGTAAGAAACACAAATTGTCAAACAACAAAATATAGAAAAAAGGAAGCTGTTTTTAGTAAAATTCATTGTCAAATTTTGATTTTATCGTGTTGTACAGAAACAAAAATACTAAATAATAATTAATTAAAAATAGAATTTAATCTGGTTAAATATAGAAAAATAAATACTTACATTTTATTTACAAAACCTTAGTATATTTTTGTTAATACTTTGGCACACAAATTGGAAAAGACTAAATACGAGAAGAAAATTCTGTTCGAAGAAGCTGAAAATCGAACGAGTAAGCAAACTCTTAATACGATTTATTATGAAAAAAATTACCTTTTTAGTTAAACATGATAGCTTTGGTAGAGTTCGTAGAGTTGGAAATACTTTCATCAATTACTACAGCCGAGATAGAGTAAGCAGAATTGGAACAGTTTATATGAGATATAACAGATTTGCGCTCACTCAAATTGGAAGTTTACAAATAGTTTACAACCGAAGAGGTAAAATTGTAGATATGTTTGGTCAAGTAAAAGGCAGAAGAACAGGATTTACAAATAGTTACTAAGGTTTTAAGGTCTCTCGGTAGCATGTAGCGGCGAACTTCGGAACTAAGTTCTTTCTGTTTAAATAATATTTATTGCGAAAAACAGAAATAAATTTTGCGCTTTTTCTCCATTTCTTGAAATCGTTGTTGTGTAATGTAATAAACATTTATAAAAATGTCAATCCAATTCTTTTATTAAGTCCTATTTCAAATATTCTAATTAATGTTGAAAGCTGAATATTTCCTTTTCCATTTTCAATTCTTGAAATGTAGCTTTTTTTTGTTCCAGTTTTTTCGGCTAATTGTTCTTGCGTTATGTTAGCTTTTTTTCTTGCATCTTTGAGCATTTCACTGATTATAAACATTTGAGAGTTTTCCTCGTAAACATTTCTGCTTTCAGTTCCAATTTTTCCGTGTTCAACCGCTATAAGTTGATCAAAATTTTTTATGTTGTTATAATTTTTCATTTTATTTAATTGTGTTAAAATATTCTGTCATTAATTTTGATGCTTTATCAATTTCATTTGTAGGCGTTTTTTGGGTTTTCTTTTGAAATCCATTAAACAATACAATTAATTTTCCTTTGTCAAAACAGCAAAATATTCGATAAATATTTGATTGATATTCTATTCTGATTTCATATAAACCGTTCGTTCCTGTTAAGTGTTTTAAAAACTTTTCTGGTACTTTTTCAATTTGTTTAATAAGTTCAAGAACATATTTTATTTTTTCTTTTACCTTTTCATCTTGAACTTGATAAAATTCAATAAAATGATTTCCGTGAAAAATAATTTCTCTACTCATAATGCAAAGTTATCTTAAAAGTTAACTTTCGCAAATATTTTTAACGTTCTTTTTTAATTATTTTCTTTAGGATTTAGCGAAAAATTATACTTCCCAACGAGGGAAATGCTAATAATTATGACACCAATACAGTAGTTCAAATTACAACAACGACGTTTACTACTATTACAAAACAGATGGTACTCGTGCAAAAGTTGAAGACGACAAAAAATAAACTTTGAAATGATATTAAAATAAAAAAATTTGGTTGGTTAGTTTTGCAAAAGTCCTGCGGATTCTGGGAAGATGAAGCAGGATTTTTTTATTTTAACAATTTAAAACGCTTTAATAAATTATCAATTACTTGATTTACTTCCTCTGAAATTTGTAATTTATAATTAGCAAAAACATAAAAAACCGTAATCAAAATTGATTTTAGAATAATATTAATTATGTAGTGAAATGGAAAATCCCAGAAATAAAATAAAGCAAAACATACAATTAAAATCCCAAGTGAATACAATGTTTTTATTGTGAATGGATATAAATTCATTTTCTTAACCACAAAGTAAAACTTGATAGTATTGTAAATCAAAACGGTTAACAAAGTGGCAAAAGCGGAACCTTCGATTCCGTATAATGGAATGAAAATCATGTTCAAAACTATCATTAAAACTACAGTAAAAATCCCGAAAAGTAACACTGTTCTGTAATGTTTTGTGTTAACGATTATCGAATTATTATTACCCAACATGACATCATAAAACTTTGATAATCCTATCATATAAACTACCCAAATTCCACCACTATAATCTTTGGGAATCAAATGATATAATTCTTTTATGTTCAAAAAGATTAACATCATTATAAAACCTCCTATGATTTGTAAATTTATAGCACTTTTTTTATACAAATCATTCAATTCATCGTGCTTATTTTCTACCATTAATTTTGCTGTAATTGGCGCCACTATTTGAGTCATAGCGCGACTTGGAACAGCAATAACTGTTGAAATAAAAATCGCAACTGAATATAAAGCATTTTGACTCACATTCAAATACCTAGCAATCATTACTTTATCAAAATCGATAAGCATAACAGCAACGCCGCCAGAAACAATTATGAAAAAAGAATAATAAACAACATCTTTAATATTTTCGGGTATGACAAATCTTAAAACAGGTTTTTTGATTGAAATAGCATACACTTTCATTCCGATAAGTTGTGCTAAATAAGCTAGAGCAATGCAGTAGATACACATGTCTTTTGTAATCCACTCAAAATGCACACTAAGTAATAAAATCATAATTATCAGTCGGACAAATACTTCGCTTATAAAATTTCCGACTACTGATTTCATGTGAACTTTTACCCAAGCATAAAAAATTTCGAAATAAGCCATGAATAAACCTACCACCGGAATTAACCAAAAGAAAGGCTTTAAAGTTGGATTTTTAATAATCCAAGTGTAGGAAATAGAATCATAGAAAAAATAAAATCCAAAGCCGATAGGAAGTATTAACGCCAAAGGCATAACTAACATAAAACTCAAAAATTCCTCTTTTTCTTTTTCTGTTTTGTAATGAGAGAAGAATCTAATTAATGTGTTTTGAACTCCAAAAGCCATCAATGGCATCATGATATTTGCGCCAGAAAGAATTGTTGTTACAATACCATAATGTGTTTTTTCAAGAAAATTGGTATACAAAAACAACGCATTGATGGCACCAATCCCAAATCCGAAGAACGTGATAAAAATATTTTTTATGGATTGTGATTGAACTATTCCCATTTTCTTATGAATTCTGAAATATAAGTTTTGATAACTGTTCTGTCAAATTTTTTCTAGAATATTGTTGCAAACCAACCGGAAATACTTTTAAATTTTGCTCCAAAAATAAATTATAATGGGATGAAATTGTCTTTTTTAGTGCTTCTTTTTCGTCATATTCAAAAAAAATTCCTGTATTTGTTGATGTAATTATTTCAGCAAAATCAGAATCTTTTGGTCCGATAGCGATAATTGGTCGTTCCGAAACCATGTATTCAAATAATTTTCCTGGAATAATACTCTTTGTATCTTCTGAATCAACTTCAATCAATAGCAAAACTTGAGAACTTCTTTGGTATTTAACTGCATCGTTATGAGAAACATAACCCAAATTATTAAGGCAATTTTCTAATTTATATTCTGTTATAGTGTTTAAAACTTCTTGACTTACAGCACCAATTAATTTTATTTCTAAATCATTACTAAATGTTGGAATTTCGTTTAATAATTCAGACAAAGCTTGCCATAATATCTTCGGATTTCTTTCAGATAAAAACGAACCAATATGTGCTAAACTGAATTTGCTATCTAGTAGTTGTTTATCCACTTTTTCAACATCATAACCATTTGTGATTACTGCAATTGGTTTATTTGTTAAAGCTTGAAATTCAGCTTTTGTAGTCTTACTTGTTACGATAATAGTATCAGCCGAATTCAGGACTTGACTTTCAAGTTTTTTGTGTTTTTTATCGGCATAAGTTGATAATTTTAACTGTTTTTGATATCCAATTGTTGTCCATGGATCGCGAAAATCGGCAAACCATTTTACATTCAAATCTTGCTTTAATTTCAATCCAATTAAATGCAATGAATGTGGTGGACCAGAAGTTATGATTGTATCTATATCATTTTCTTGAATGTATTTTGAAAGATATTTTACAGATGGATTAACCCAATATTTTCGAGCATCTGGGATGAATAAATTGCCACGAATCCAAAGCATTACTCTTTCTAAAAAAGATTGTTTTTTCTGGTTTGGAATTATTCCGGAACTAATTTTTTTAGTTTTATTTTTAGATAAAAATCCAGCCAATTGATAAGGCTCAAATATTTTATTTTTAAGAATAATAGCATTTTCTGAAACCTCATCAATCAAACCGTTATCAATAATCGGATAGGTAGGATTTTCAGGAAAGTAAACTATGGGTTGAATTTTAAAATCGGGTAAATACTTTACAAACTTCAACCAACGCTGTACGCCGGGACCACCAGCTGGAGGCCAATAATAGGTAATTATTAAAAGTTTTTTAGGTTTTGTTTTCAAACATTATTTTATTAGTTTCTTCTTTCTTTCATAATAAATTCCGCCAATCAATAAAAGTAACATTCCTACAGAACTTATTAACGTAATTATACTACCAGTTTTTACAACTTGTGGTTCAAACTTGAATTCGATTTTGTGGTTTCCTGCTGGAATTTGCAATCCTCTTAATGCATAATCTACTTCAAAATAATTAGATTTTTTACCGTTAATGTATGCGTTCCAACCATCTTTGTAATACATTTCAGAGAAGACTGCTAAACCTTCATTTTTATTTTTTGATATGTAAATCAAATCATTTGGTTTGTAGCTTGTTAATTGAATTGTTGCAGTACTATCTTTTTTAAATTTTGTTGCATCATTTTTAAACCAAGACCCATATTCAAATTCATTTAGCACTGCTACATTTTTAGTTTCTAATTTAGTAAGCGATTTCATTTCTTCATCAGCATTTTTAACAAATTTGATTTCATTTACAAACCAAGCATTTCCATTTGCTTCAGGATTTTTTACTGCTACTGGTGCACCTGTAGAATCTGTTTGAATGATGTATTTCACATTCAACATATCAATTACTTCTTTATTGTTTTTAGCAATTTGATAGTCAAATAATTCTTGCATTTTTCTTGGCTTTACTGCGCTGTATCCTCCGATAGATTTATGAAAATATGAAGCCCGTGAACTTGACATATTTCCGTCAACTTCAAGAACTCTGTAGTTTGTAGTATCTTGCAGAATCTGATTGTCGGCAATTGTAGCTTCAAAAGGAACATCAACCTCGTGTGCACTCACAAAATCTTTAGTGCTTACATAGTTTTTGTCAACAAAAATCAAGTCTAAAATCATAAAAATACCTACTATTATAATAGCGGTATTTTGGGAAAATCTGTTTTTAATAAACATCCAAAGCGTTCCAAAAGTAATTGAAATAAAAAATCCAGATCGCAACAAATCTGCTGTAAAAAGTGTTTTCCTGTCATCTTTTAGGGCATTCATGAATTCAGGACCATATGATTTTATATACATACTATCGTTACCACCTGCAAAATTAAATATACTTTTTGATAGGTATAATAACACAATTAAGCCTAAAGTTGTAGCTCCTGTTTTCCATAAACTATCCCATTGTTTTTCTTTATTATGATTAAAAAATGAATTTAATCCCATAATTGCTACTACAGGTATACATAATTCTAATATAACTTGAATCGAAGAAACTGCTCTAAATTTGTCATATAAAGGAACAAAATCAATAAAAAAATCGGTAATCACTGAGAAGTTTTTCCCCCAAGACAACATTAAAGAAAAAGCTGCACCCGCAAGAAAAACATATTTAATTTTTCGCTTATCATGATACATGCAAAGCACAAACAGAAAAAAAACTACCGCACCAATATATGCAGGCGCAGCAACTATCGGTTGGTCACCCCAATAAGTTGGCATCCCGTCTTCTGCATATTTTTCGGCTTGTTCTTTAGAAATATATTCTCCCTGCCCTACTTGTTGCTGTTGTAAATATTGAACAATTTCAGAATCTTTTCCTAAGCTTTCACTACTACCGCCACCAAAAAGTCTTGGTGCAATAAGATTAAAACTTTCAGCAATTCCATAACTATATTCAGTAATATAATCTCGATTTAAAGTAGAATTATCAGTTTTTGGAGTGCCATCAGAATTTATTTTTAATCCAGATTTTCCCCTCGTACTAAAGTTAGTATACTGTTTAGTAGCTAAAATACTTGTCGCATTCGATCCTATTGCAAAAAGTAAAGCAATCAAAAAGGTTCCCGCAACTTTTGCTAATGATATATAATCTTTGTTTTTAATAAACTTAATAGTATAATATATTGTGATAATAATTAATAAAAATATCAAATAATAGGTCATTTGAAAGTGATTTGCATTAAGTTCAAGTGCTAAGGCAAACATTGTAATTAAACCTCCCAAAATATATTTTTTCCTAAAAACCAGAAGAAAACCAGCAACTACCAAAGGCATATAAGCTATTGCATGTGCTTTAGCATTGTGTCCTACTCCAAGAATAACTATCAAATAGGTAGAAAAGCCAAAGGCCAAAGCCCCAAAAAACGCTTTCAATGGATTTATTTTTAAAACCAGTAATAAACCATAAAAACCAATAAAGTATAAGAATAAATAATCTGATGGACGCGGTAAAAATCGAAAAGCATCATCGAGAAAACCAATAAAATCATAAGGATATTTTGCTCCAAGTTGATAGGTTGGCATTCCTCCAAAAGCGGCGTTTGTCCAATATGGTTCTGCATTTTGAGATGCTCTAAAATCGTTCTGCTCTTTTGCCATTGCAGTATACTGTACAATGTCAGATTGCAAAATTTTCTTTCCTTGCAAAACAGGATAAAAATAAATAATCGAGATAAAAATAAAACCTAGAAAAGCTATAATGTGAGGATATAATTTTTTGAATTGTTTCATTTTTAAAATATTTGATTTTTAATAGTAGCTATTTGATTTTTGATATTGAATAGTAGGTTTTTAGATAATATCTTTGAGTTTATGAATTATATTTCAACCCATTAAATCTTAAATTTCTTTTAATCTATCTCTTCAAAATCTACATAATCACCAACTTTTTTAGTTTCGTGAGGTTTTTGATTTTTAGAAACTTTTGAACTAAAATTATCCGATGTATTATTACTATTTTCAGATTGTTTTGCAAATTGTTCGCTTGCCTTTTCAACTACTTTCTTCGCTAAAACTGGCAACAATAGTTTGGCTAAAAATTTAATGATGTAATAAACAATAAAAATGGTAATTATTGTTTCTATAAAACTTGAAAAAGATGCTACTTGCATATTATAAATTTTGTCAAAAATACTAAATTACTACATTTAAAAATATCTTTAAATACATAAATAAATAATAAAATATTGTAACTCTTTATTTCCTATTTTTGATATCTAAAATGTATTTTATGAAAATTAAAATTCTTGTGTTTTTTTTAGTATTCTTTGTATGTCAAAATAATTATAGTCAATTCACAGATATTATTAATTCAAATCGACCCGGAAACTCAATGTCTGCTTTTGCAGTAGGAAAAACTGTGATACAATTAGAATCCGGATTTAACTATATAAAAGAAGAACATAGTTTGCTCGACTATAAAGCAAAAGGATTTGGAGCCGATTTACATGTTAGATATGGATTATTTAGAGAACAACTCGAAGCAATTTTAGAGTTAAATTATCAAAATGATGTTTTTACCAGATTTGATGAAGATTCAAAAAGAAGTGGTTTAAAAAACTCAACCATAGGAGCCAAATATTTACTATTTGACCCTTTTAAAAATTATGAAGAAAAAGTTAATATTTATAGTTACAAAGCAAATCATAAGTTTAAATTTCATCAGCTTATTCCGGCTGTTTCACTATATGGAGGCGCAAATTTAAACTTTTCTAATAGTGCCTTTACTCCAAAAAATCCAACTATCGGCATAATAAGTCCAAAACTTATGCTTATAACACAAAATATTTTTCCGGGTGCTTTTGTATTGGTAACAAATATTTATATGGATAAAATTGCAACCGATTACAACACCAAAGCATTTATCATAACCTTAACTAAAGGTTTTAATGATCAATGGTCCGGGTTTATAGAAAACAAAACTTTAAAAGGAACCTATTATTCTGATAGTATTTTTACAATTGGTGCCGCATATTTATTCAATAGCGATTTTCAAATGGATATATCAATAAGTGAAAATTATAAAAATACACCCTCTTACTTATATGGTGGTTTTGGACTCTCTTGGCGATCAGCCTCAAATTATAAAGATGTCTTAATTAGGGCAAAAAAAGAAGACAAAAAGAAAGATAAAAGCACAAAAGGCAAAGAAAAAGAAAAAACAAAAAAACGTCTCGATCAAATTGAGTTAACAAAACCATAATGATTACAATTTTAGAAGCAAATACAAAACAACTACTTTTAGATTATATAAAATTTCCATTTTCTTTATATAAAAACAATCCTTATTGGGTACCACCATTAATAAATGATGAGTTAGAAACATTTGATAAATCTGTAAATCCGGCATTTGAAAATGCAGATGCAAATTTTTTCTTAGCATACAAAAATAATGAAATTGTAGGTCGAGTTTGTGCTATAATAAATTGGGATGAAGTAAATAAACAAAACAAAAGCAAAATCCGATTTGGATGGTTCGATTTTATTGATGATATTCAGGTTTCTACTGCCTTGTTAAAGAAAGTATCCGAAATAGGGAAACAAAAAAACTTAAACTACATGGAAGGTCCAATGGGATTTTCAAATCTAGATAAAGTAGGAGTTTTAACCGAGGGTTTTGACGAAATTGGCTCAATGATAACCTGGTATAACTTTCCTTATTATGCAGAACACCTCAAAAAACTAGGATTTATAAAAGAGAAAGAATACCTCGAAAATAAATTTCCGTTTGCAAATGTTAAAAAAGAACATTTCGAAAAAGCAAATAATCTGGTCCGAAAACGATATGAATTAAAATCAATAACATTTAAAAAAACAAAAAATATAATGCCCTATGTTGACGAGATGTTTGAACTTTTCAATGCTTCCTATGCAAATTTATCATCCTTTGTAGCAATAACAAATTCTCAAAAAGAATACTTCAAAAAAAAATACATCAATTTTATAAATCCCGAGTATATAATATTTGTGCAAGATAAAAATTCAAAATTAATAGGATTCAGTATCGTCATGCCATCCTTTGCAAAAGCCCTTCAAAAAGCAAAAGGAAAACTTTTCCCATTAGGATTCTACCATCTTCTAAACGCAAAAAAAAACAGCAAAGAAGTATTATTTTACCTTATCGGTATTGCGCCCGAATATCAAAATAAAGGAGTACATGCAGTAATTTTTGACGAATATTTTAAAGCTTTTACAAACAAAAAAATCATAAATTGCATCAGGACACCTGAACTTTCAGACAACCACGCTATACACAATATATGGAAACACTTTGATCCAGAAATATTTAAAAAAAGATGCACCTATCGCATTGATTTATAAAATTTAATTAAAAATAGAGTTGTTATTTTTATCGTTCAAGGATATATACAAATAGTGTGAAATTAATATTAAAAACAAATTATGGGAAGATTTTATAATAAAAACACTAGAAAAATTTCTGGAATAACTCTTGTAATTATAATTTTTGCTTTGATGATATTAAAGTTTGTATTTGAGCAATTCCACAATCAAAATTGAAGTAGAATATATTTTTTAAATTTATTTGTTATATTTTATCTT
The DNA here is from genome assembly GCA_025351785.1 of Flavobacterium sp. GTDB lineage: Bacteria > Bacteroidota > Bacteroidia > Flavobacteriales > Flavobacteriaceae > Flavobacterium. The sequence goes on along the minus strand of JANXVF010000019.1, from coordinate 6,476 downwards.
TAACAGAAACTAATCAGTATCCAAATCAGCAACATCGCCAAGCAACAAACCGTTATAGGAAATAGCACATTTAACAATTTACGTTAGATGTTTTTTTGAAAACAGAAAATAGAAATTTGAAAAAAAAATTATGAAAAAACGCATATATATAGCGTTAATTCTATATTTACTAGGATTAATTAATATCATAGATTGGTATGTGTTTTGTTATCAAAACGAAACATTAGCCTCACAAGATTTTAAATCTTTAAAAGCAAAATATATAGAAAGGTTTCCAGATATTTTTAAGCCTTTATATTCTTACAATCCACAACCTACTGCATTTATTTATATTATTATACTTGTAATTTCAGGAGTTATTTTTATAAATGAAAAAAAAACAATATTTACTATTTTAGCAATAACCTCATTTCTATTCGCTTTTCAAAACTTATTTTCAATTATGTAATAATAATAATACACTATGTTAGATAAAATTAGTTGCTACGCAAAGTATTTTGGTTAAGTAAAATTTTCTACATAAACCTACGTAAATGTCTCCTGACTTTGCGTCACAACCGCTTTGCAATCCGTCACCACAAATGGTAAAAATCTATAATCACAATTAAAAATTTTACTAAATTCGTTTTAATCTTTATTTTTGGCACTAATAACAAATCTTCGCTATCAGGATTTATTGACCGAAAATCAAATTATTGTTCATTATACCAATCACAAAAACTAAACTGATACCAAAACCTTAAAACCACATTTAGAAAATCTTAAAGACAACTTTGGAGAAAAAGTATTTTGGAGTTAGAAGAAATAACCGGTGATACAGGTTATGGTAGTGAAGAAAACTATGATTACTTGGAACAAGCAGAACTAACAGCCCATGTAAAATATAATATTTTTGATAAAAAGCAAGACAAACGCTACCAAGAAAAGCACAAGAATTTTAGCAAAGAAAACCCCTATAACAATCAACAGGAAGATTATTATAACTGTCTGATGGGACAAAAAAAGCTAAAAACACATCAAAGTAACCGTATTAAAAAAGCTAGATTTTTGCAAGAGACAAGCCATTATCAAGCTAAAAATTGTGAAAATTGCCCACTACGAACGCAATGTTTTAAAGCCAAAGGCAACCGAAGTATTGAAAGAAATCATAATCTAGAAAGACACAAACAAAAAACTAGGAAATTACTGCTAAGTAAAAGAGGTATACAAAAAAGAAAACAACGCACCGCCGTTGTAGAATATGTATTTACTCAACTCAAACATAATCATCACTTTAGACATTTTACATTAAAAGGAATTAAAAAAGTGGATTTAGAGTTTGGATTAATGGCAATCGACAATAATTTAAGAAAGAAAATTGTCTCATAATGGCAATTTTAAAGTTCTTTTTTCTTTTGTTGAATAATAACAAAATCAACATCGAAATATAAAGAAATAAAAAAACCGCCTCAATTTTGTTTTGAGACGGATTCTTTTTATAAATAATAGCAATTACTAATTTTTGATTAGTTTTTTTACTATTGATAATTTATTATTTGTAATAATTTTTACCATATAAACTCCTTTTGAAAGTGTAGAAATATCTAAATTAACTAAATTAATATTATCTGAAATACTTTGTGTGTTAATAACTTTTTTGCCTAAAACATCAGTTATACTTATTGAGTTTATAGTTTCTGGTGTATTTTGTAAATTTATTGTAATATTATTATTTGCAGGATTTGGATAAATTGATAAAATAGATGTATCAAAGTTAGTATTACCTAAAAATGCTACAAACTCGGTATTAAAATTATCTGTTACTACAGCAGCATTATTATCAAAATAAATTGATGCAACGCTTGGTATTATTGTGCCAACTGAAAAACCTGGTTTTAATTTAATTTTAAAAGTCAAAAATCCTTGGCTTAATACTTGACTTTGTAAAGCTCCAACCAAATTTATGTAATCAAACTTCCAAGTTACATGATTTCCAACTCGCTCCATAATATAATTATGACTAGCGCTCATCATTCTGATACTGTTTTCATCAAGTTGTGCATCTAAATTATTTACAATTCTTACATTAATAGCATTTGCAGTTCCTATATTTTGAAAATGAATAGTGTAATATAAATAATCGTTTACTGTAAATTGATTGTAAACAATTTTGCCCCCATGAGATTCATTTATATAGTTAGGATCATAAGATACTACAGCGATTTGAGAATTACTAAAAGAATTGTTTGTAACATTAATATCATTTGATGGTGCAGAAATTGTAACATTGTTAGTAACTACATCATTTAAATTCACAATTGGTGCATCGGCAACAGCCATAGTAACTGTAAACATTCTGGTTTCATAAGGTTGTAAGTTTGTAAACGAATAACTAAAACCGTCAGTATTGGCAATTGTACCATTTTGAGAAACTGAAACTACTGTAACAACATTTGATTTTGTAAAATTAATAGTTCCTGATGTTGCAGAGTTTCCTAAATTTTTGTACACAACTTTATTTGTATAATTAAATCCTGGTCTAGGTTGAGAAACAGATGATAATGAAACCGTTACGTCATTAAAACCTTGTATTTGAGTAACAGGAAAATAAAAAGTTTGTGTTCCGCTACCTAGTGGAATAGAGATATCGTTGTAATTTACAGAACCTAAACTATAATATGGAGCATATTCTGGATTTATTTGATAATTAAAATCATATACATTTAAAGTATTATCATCATAAATTGTATAAATTCCTATTGGTGATGTTATACTATTTGAATTACCACTATTGTTTTGATCTACCAAAAACGAACCGTAAGCAAATTCATATTCACCAGAATCTTTAGTGCCATTATTATTTGAATCCACAAACGAAATTAAATTTATTTTATCAGTACATTGTGGTGGTCCAGCAGTAAACGCACCAGCTTCTATAAAAACGGCTGAATCAAAAAGAGTATCTCCTCTATCAGCAATTACTAATTTAATATGATATGGATGATTTGGGATTAATGCTGACGAAGCAGTCATTAAAGTTGTTTGCCCATTAAAATTTGTTGCAGATGAAAATGCATCATTATAAACATCAAAATAGTCTATATTTTCTGAGCTACATGTGGTATTAAATTGATTATCTCTAATAGTTACAACTGAAATTGGTGTTGTAGTACCAGGAACAACTGCAATATTTGTGGTTGTATTTGTAATTAAATCAGTTAGCAAAAAAGCAAAAGAATCAGAATATGCACATTGATACATACCATATTCTTCTGATGCAAACAAAAAGTTAAAACTCATAAACTCATTTAATGTTGTAAAATCAAATTCTAGTTTAGTTGCATTATGAGACAACATCTGAGTTCCTGTAGCAGTTGTAATTATATTTTCAAGTTGTGTGTCTCCAAGCCAAGAATTGGTACCATCACTAAGTATTGTACTATTTGGACCACTAACATTTAAAGCAGAGCCAGATGATAAAATAATTCCTGACGAAATTGGAAAATTTGGATTTGTATTTGTAAAAGTTCCTATACCATTTGTAGAACCAAAATTGGTGCCTGTAGATGAGGTAATATTAGTTATATCAATACAAGGATTATTTGCCAAAAGTGTGGTTACAATTTGATCTGGTGTTAAACTTGTACTTGCTACGACAGATGGTAAATATTGTAATGTAGTAAAACTAACTGCGCCAGACCAAACACTAATTCCATTAAAACTACACATTGTTCTAACATACACATCATACGCTGTAGCTGGAATTAAACCATTTACGTAAAACGGATTTGAAGAAGTTGTAAATACACCAGATGTTTGCGATGTTGGAGTTGGCGAACCACTTGGTAAAACCAATATTTCAAATTGGTTTGAGTTTTGAGTATTATTTTGCCATGTTATAAATGCAGAATTTGGAGTTATAGTATTTACAGCAACCATTTGTGGTGTTGTACATTGTAGTAACTGATACGTTAAAGTATTCCAATTACTAAATTCTGTGGCTGAACAAATTGCTCTTACCTCAAAAACATATACTTCACTTTGTATCAAATTACTTGCAGTAAAATTATTCTGATTAACAATATAACTTTGACCAGTTGTATTAGAATTTGAAGTAACTAAAACTTCCCATTGTGTAGCATTGTTTGTTGTATTCCAATTTAAAAGTGTTGTATTAGTAGATGTTTGTGTAGCTGTTAAATTATATGGCATTGGACATGTAACTTGTGTGTTACAAGTAACATTTGCAACCCACCCAGAATTATTTACGGATGCGTCACTGAAAAATTTAAATGTTAAACAACCATCTGAACTTGATGACGTAAATGGAGCAGGAATTACATTTCCCCAAAATGCTCCAGGACTTGACAGTGAACCATAACCTGCACCATTTATGCTGGCAATTTGTGGCGAAGTAACCGAATTTCCATCATAAACATATAATCCATCCCAGTTTGCTTCTGTATTAAATTGCGTAAAAGTTACCGTCACTGATTCGTTTGGACTGTCAGGACAAATTACATATAATTCATTGCTACTGCCAAAATAATTACCACTTATTCCACCATTATCAACAAAATTTCCTCCACATGTTGGTGATAATGTTGCCGTAAAAAAAGTAAATGGTACAGACCAATTACCTATACTATTTATACCGCAATTGTTTCTTACATAAAATTTATATTGTGTACCATTTTGTAAATTTGAAATTAAAAAGTTTGAACTACTATTTGTTAAAACTCCAGTAGTTGGTTCAGTATTTATAGATGCTAACTGCACTGCAACTTCCCATTGTGAATTTGCAACATCTTGCCAAGACAATTCTGCTGAATTTGTTGTTACATTTGAAACAGATAATGAGTTTGGTACACTACATGGTGGTGTTGTAAATGTAAAATTTGGAGTTGTAGAGCTAACATCATTAGCATTACAAATAGAATAAACTTGAACGTTATAAGATTGTCCAGGATTTAAATTTGTAAAAACATAAGGATTATTTGATGTTGTGGTATATGCATTTCCATTTAATTTTATTCCCCATTGTGTTGCTGTACCATTTTCTGTCCAAGATAATTGCATTGTATTTTGTGATAAAATACTTGTAGAAACATTTGATGGTGCAATGCATGTTGGAGCAAAACTACAAGTTACATTTGCTATCCAACCAGATAATGTTATAGAACTATCAGATGTAAATACTGCTGTTAAACATCCTCCCGCGATGGTTGAAGAAACTGATGAAGGAATAGTGCTTCCAGTAAGATTAGCTAATAATGGACTGTTGACTGTATTTCCATTATAAATTTTTAAATTATCATAGCCAGATTCTAAAGCAAATGAGGTAAAGTTTATGGTTACAATTTCGTTAGAATTAGAAGGACAAATAAGATAGGTTATATTTTCTGAATTTTGATAATTACCATTTGCTGTACCAGAGTCTGTAAATATTGAACCACATGTAATTTGAGCATTAACAGAAGTTGTAAGTATCAAAAAAATACTTGCCAATAGTAATAGTTTTTTCATGTTTGTTAGTTTTAGCTTTCCAAATATAAATGATTTTCAATAACTTAATAGATAATGTTAAAATAAAAATTGAAAATTCTACAACATGCAAAAAAATCGGTTGAAATGAATATTTGGCATAAATTAAAAATTATTAAGTGTTAAAATTCAATGTGCTTCTCGTGCAACTATAAAACCCCACCTACAAAAAGTGTTCTATTTAAACAAAATGTTCTGCTTAAAGCTACACAATTTTCTCCTGACTTTGCGTCACAACTGCTTTCCAATCCGACTCTAAAAATGGTAAAAATATATAATCACAATTAAAAATTTTACTAACTTCCTTTTGATGTAGATTGCTGGCACTAATCACATATCCGAGCTAACGGGTCACTTTTCAAAATTCATTAATAACAATCATTAGTACCAAATTAACTTTAACGCATACTCAATTAACTTTAACGCATACCAAATTAACCTTTATCAATTCAGAAACAATAATAACTAATGATTATCTTATCTTATTTTAATGAATATCAAAATAAAAAATAGAGGCTCTAAAAATAAAAAGTGACACACAACAAAAAGTAAATTACATCAATCTCAATCCAATTAAAAATAAAATTTTGGTTTTCTAAATCACTATTATTTTAGTTCTATAAAAATTATATTAACTTAGATAATAATTTAAATGGAATTTTATTAAATTTATTTTAGGCACACAACTATAGTGGCAAACAATACAATTCAACACTATACTGATAACTACTACTGCAAAAAAGGCATTACCAACTTAGTTTGCCAGCACGTTTTACAATAAGAAAAGAAGCCCAACCTTTATAGGGTTGGGCTTCAATAAAAAAAGGCGGTGACATACTCTCCCACAAAATTGCAGTACCATCTGCGCAGTCGGACTTAACTTCTCTGTTCGGTATGGGAAGAGGTGAGCCCCGACGCAATAACCACCTTAAGATTTAAGTGATTAGTTTTTA
>JANXVF010000173.1 GCA_025351785.1 Flavobacterium sp. | reverse complement strand
AAAAGCACCTTTGCCGAGAGCTTTTGCAACTGCCTCTTTACGAGTCCAAAACTTAAAAAAAGTACTAGTACTAAATAAACTTTTATTTATAAATTCCCATTCATTTGTGGTGAAATATTCTTTGTAAACATTAAAATCAATTTCTTTAATGGTTTCTATATCAACTCCTATCGAACCATCTTTTATAAATCCTAAAATAGTATTATTATAAGAATAGGAAATACTAAAATCTATTTCTGGTTTGATAAATGGTTTTCCAAAAGAATTGTATTGAATGGTATTTATTAAATCAGCATCTAATTTATTATGTATTAAAGCGGTAGTTAAAAGCTCAATACCTTCAATTCGTTGTTGTTGCTTTTGATTTATTTTGTATTTAGAAATTTTAGTTTGTAAAGCAATAGGGAGTAACGCCAATTTTTTGTTAATTTCTTCTTTACTCATTACTTCGCTATTAATTTTTTTATAAATTGGGAACATTCGTTTAATTTTAAAACAAATATAGAAATTACAATTAAACCATATTAATTAGATAGCGTCTTAAAGACATAAATACATTTATGCTAGAATTAAGTTTAATAACTGGTGATTCACGTCAAGATTTTTTTAAAGAAGAAACTTTAATTTCGATATTTAAAGAAACAGTAGAAAAACACCCAAACAAAATAGCTCTTTATTTTAACGGAAAACAAATTAGTTATAAAATTTTAGATGAATGGTCAACTAATTTAGCTTTTTTTTTACAAGCAAAAGGGTTGAAAAATGGTGATTCTTGCCTTGTTTGGTGGGAAAGAGGTATCGAGCTTCATGTGGCGATATTAGCAATTTTAAAATGTGGTGCCACTTATGTGCCACTAGATTATGACATGCCCGAAGAACGTGTTTTATCGGTAATGAATGATATCAAATCTAATTTTATTATAACTTCACGTTCGTTTAATCATTCTTGTATTGTAATCAACGAAATAAAATTTGAAGAAAGCACGCCTACTGTTTTAGACGCTGTAACACTAGACCCTGACACTTATGCTTATGTGCTATTTACCTCTGGAAGTACAGGAAAGCCAAAGGGAATTCCTATTACAAACAGGAATATATGCCATTTAATTCGTTCCGAAAATTCACTTCTTAATGTCAATGAAAATGATAAGGTATATCAAGGATTTTCGGTGTCCTTTGACATGTGGTGTGAAGAAACTTGGGTGAGTTATCTAGTAGGTGCTACTCTATGGATTGTCGATAGTGTTACTTCAAAGTCAATTGACGAATTAAGTACTATTTTATTAGAAAATGAAATTACAGTGCTTCATGCCGTGCCCAGTTTATTGGCGGTGATGGAAGCTATCGATTTACCCAAATTGCGAATCATCAATGCTGGTGGTGAAGCTTGTACACCGCAAGTTTTAAACAAATGGGCAAACGATAAACGTGACTTTTATAATTCGTATGGCCCAACCGAAACTACCGTGAGTGCCACTTTTGCTAAATTAAAAAAGGGAGATCCGATTACTATCGGAAAACCACTCCCCAATTACGGATTGGCGGTTGTGGATGAAAATATGCATCCTGTGGCTATTGGAGAATCGGGTGAATTAATTGTATCAGGCATTGGTGTGAGTAATGGCTATTTGAATTTAGAAGCTTTAACTAAAGAGAAGTTTATTCCTAAAAATGATGCTTTACAAGTTTTGCCGGGCGCTATGATTTATAGAACGGGTGATGCTACTTATATGGATAGTGATCATAACATTCACTTTATTGGTCGCATTGATAGTCAGGTTAAATTAAGAGGATTTCGAATTGAACTGGGTGAAATAGAAAGTTTATTGAATGATCAAATTGGAATTCTTCAAGCGGCAGTTGCCCTAAAAAAAGATGCCAATGACCAAGAACAATTAACCGGATATATAGTACTCAGCAAAGATTTCGTTTTTGATGAGGCTTTCATAAAAGAACAATTGGCTTTAAAATTGCCATCGTATATGGTTCCGTTAACGATAGTAAAATTGGATGAATTGCCACGACTATCGAGTGGTAAAATTGACCGAAAGCAATTGCCAATACCGAGTAATTATTTTGCCAATACTTCAACTGAAAACAATATATCCGAATCAGATTCTATAGAAACCAAAACAATTAAGGTTTTAAAAAACATCTTTATAAAAAACGAAATCAATTTAGAAAACGACTTCTTCACAGATCTCGGCGGGCATTCACTTTTAGCGGCTTCATTTGTTAGTAAAATGCGAGACGAAGGAAAAGTTACACATGCCTCTTTAAAAGATGTTTATCAATCAAGACCACTATCGGTATTAGTACAAAAATGGGAAGCTACAGTTAAAAAAGAAGCCAAAACCAAAAAAGAATTTACTAAAGTATCCAACTTAAATTATTACTGCTGTTGGGTGGCACAGACTTTTTCATTAATCCTTATTTTTGGTTTTTTAGCCGCAGAAATATTTCTTCCCTATTTGGCTTATTACTTTACTTTATTAGAAAAAGAAAGCCATTTTATTGCAGCAATCATTGCGTTTTTAATGTTTTCTGTTATTCCTCCTTTATTTATTGGATTTGGAATTGCCATCAAGTGGATTGTTATAGGAAAATACAAAGAAGGGAAATATCCGCTTTGGGGAAGTTATTATTTTAGATGGTGGTTTGTAACTACTTTTCAAAAAATTGTACCCACACAATTTCTTAATGGAACACCACTATATCCCATTTATATGCGATTAATGGGAGTAAAAGTTGAAGATGATGCGCAATTGAGTAATATGAGTATCGGAGCTGAAGATTTAGTAATTATAAAAAAAGATGTAAGTATAAGTTCTAATGTTGTATTGGATAATGCTATCATCGAAAACGGCTATTTTATTTTATCTAAAATCACGATTGGAAACCATGCTTACATTGGGAGTAGTGCTGTTTTAGAGGGAAATACTATTATTGAAGATTGGGGTGAATTGCAAGATTTAAGTCTTTTAGAAAACGGAAATACTATTGGTCAAGCCGAAGTTTGGAAAGGTAGCCCTTCTAAATTAGTTGAAACCCGCAGTAAAAATGATTTTTTAGAACCATTAAAGGTCACTAAGAAAAAACTCATCTATCATAAATTTTTATATTCTTTGCTTTTATTGTTATTCCCTGTTTTTATATTAATTCCATTAATTCCAACCATTATCACCATTACCGAATTGGATAATGCTGCTGGTGAATTTGAGTTTTATTATTTATGGGTAACCCCTTTTTTAAGCGCTATTTATATTCTAATGTTTGCATCGTTAAATATTCTTTTATGTAGAATGCTTCAAAAAGATGTAAAGCCAGGAATATATCCTGTTTATAGTAAATTTTATGTAAAAAAATGGTTTGTAGAACAGTTAAATTCACTTTCATTAATTGTTTTACATCCTATGTATGCTACTGTCTTTATTTCAAAATATTTCAGAGCACTCGGAGCCAAAATTGGTGATAATACAGAAATATCAACCGCTAGTAATGTAACGCATCCTTTGTTAGAAATTGGCAATAAATCTTTTATCGCAGATGCGGTGACTTTAGGAGAATATGATGTAAGAGGACAACGTTTAATTTTAGAAAAAACAACCATTGGTGATAATAGTTTTGTGGGCAATAGTGCTTTAATTCCGCAAGGATATGAACTGTCTAGCAATATGCTTATTGGTGTGTTAAGCGTTCCTCCTACCAAAGACCAATTGAGTAAAGAGGCTTTCAAGGATTGGTTTGGTTCGCCTGCCATTGGAATTCCAAAAAGGCAAGACAGTCAACTTTTTGACAGTTCTAAAACCTTTTTCCCATCTAAAAAAATGTTTGCTTATAGAACCATTATTGAATCCATCCGAATCATTCTTCCTCAAACAGTAGTATTAATTAGTAGTATCTATTTTATTGCTTATTCGAGTGAATTGTTGTATAACGAATCTATTGGCAAAATTTTATTGCAGTTGCCTTTTTACTATCTATTTTTTATGGGAATACCCGTAATGGTCGTACCTATCGTTATGAAATGGATTTTAATTGGAAAATATAAAGAAAGTAATCATCCGATGTGGAGTTTTCAAGTTTGGAAAAGCGAAATGATAACTGCTACATACGAAGCTTTAAGCGTTCCGTTTGTATTAGAATATTTAAAAGGAACACCGTGGCTCCCTATTTTATTACGATTGTTTGGTGTTTCAATTGGCAAAAGAGTTTTCTTAAACACTGCTGATTTCACCGAATATGACATGGTTTCCATTGGTGATGATTGTGCTTTGAATGAAGACTGTGGTGCTCAAACTCATTTATTTGAAGATAGAGTAATGAAGATTGGAAAGGTAAAAATAGGCAATAGAGTAACAATAGGTAGCCGAACAATTATTCTATACAATACTGAAATAAAAGACGACATCACTATTGGCGATTTATCATTGGTGATGAAAGGCGAGGTAATTCAAAATAATACGGATTGGACAGGAAGCCCAATAAGTGAAAAATAAATAAAATCAAAAAACCATGAAAATTTCTAATTCGAGAAAGCTATTACAGTTTATGCTACTTATTGTAGTAATAAATTTTAAACTAACTGCTCAAATTAAGAGAGAAGTTGTAAAAGACTCACTACAGCAGGAGATAAAAGACAGTATTACAAAAAAATCATATTTTAAATTCTCTACTAGTTATTTATCGAATTATGTCTATAATGGTAGAAAAGATTCTATTGCGACTCCCTACATTACTCCGTCGATTGGTTATTTTAATAAAAAAGGTTTTGATGTGAGTTTTTCGGGGTATTATTTAAATCTAGTTAACGAACATCGTTTCGATTTTTTCTCTTTCGATTTCAATTACAATCATGAATTTACTGATAATTTTTCAACCGGATTAGTAGCAAGTAGAACATTTTACAACAAATCAACCAGTACTTTAAGTTCTAATATTAAAGGAAATATAGGCGCAAATACAGATTATAATTTTGGATTTATAGAATTATTTATTGAAGGAGATTTTTTATTTTCACAAAAAACAGATTTTGCATTAGATATCGAATTAGAACATGAATTCAGTTTAAAAAATGGAAAAGATGAATTTAAAATAACACCAACTTTTGATATCAACTTTAGTACTTTAAATTACTATGAAGGATATTTGAATAAAAAAATTGGCAAGAAAATTGTGCACAACAATCCTAATATAGCAACCGTGAATGCCGTAACAACAGTGGATGATAATCGATTTACTTTATTAGATTATGAGTTTTCAGTTCCGATGAGTTATCAAACCAAACAGTTTGTGTTTTTTTTAACCCCAACTTATGCTATTCCCAAAAATACCATTTATACCACAACGGTAACCACTACAAAATTAACAAATGGTATTGAAAATGTAGTTACTAAAAATTCTACTACCGAATCTGAACGCAATTTAAAACAGAACTTCTTCATTGAATTTGGGATGTATTATAAATTTGATTTATAATATTTAACCTATTTAATCCCGATAGCATGTCTTTGCAATCTGAGCCCACAACAAACATCAAAAAAAATCTAACAAAAAACTTCTAAGTCGTTGTCTAAAACACTTTGCAAATGTCTCCTGACTTTGCGCTACATAATCTTTAAAAACTTAACCGTTATCAGATATATAAAATTACGCAAAGTCAGTAGACATTTGCATAGTCTTTCGGATGAATATTTGTTTTTAATTTAAACACTTTGCGGGGCGGATACAATAAAAAATAGCTTGAAAAAATTATAAAATCAACTATATTAATAAATGAGAATTATATATTTGCAAAAATCATTTTTTTATGAAACTTTACTTAATTACCATTTTTAGTTTACTATCATTTTCGGTTTTTTCTCAAAGTTTTCCTGTTACAAAATCAGACACTAAAACCATATCAAAATTTGGGATCACTTTCCAAGATAATTATACTTGGCTTGAAAACATGAAATCTGAAGAAACTAAAAGTTGGACTAATGCTCAAAATGAAGTGACTAATTTACACTTTGAAGCAATAAAAAAAGACTATGATATTGTTAATAAAATTAAAGACTATAACAACTATTCTTCAAATGGACTTCCTACAAAAAAAGAAGCCTATTATTATTCAAAATACATCAAAGACAAAGACAAACCAAGTTGCTTGTTTTACAGAAAAGACTTGAATGATGAGTCAGTAGAACTTTTTAACCCTTTTAAAATTTATAAAAACACGAATGCTGTTTTAATGGATTACAGTCCGTCAAAAAACTCAAAATATGTAGCTTGCAAAGTAAGTTTAGATGGAAGTGATAGAAACGAAATAAGATTTGTTGCTATTGAAAAAATCAAAGAACTTAATGATTTAGTATCAAATGTGAAGTTTTCTAAGATGGAATGGAATCAAGATGACGGCATTTTTTATAAACAAAATTCCAATATAAACAACTTTGCAAAGGACTCAACCTATCAATTATATTATCATAAATTAGGAACGAGTCAAAAGACCGATAAATTAATTTTTGACGCAACGAAAACCAGAAATAGCTTTAACTATTTCACCAAAAATGATCGTCTTTTTATTATAGAATATGATAAACATACTGATTCCAAAAATTACTATTATGCGCTTTTAAATGATGAAAATTATAAACTTGAAAAATTTATTGATGCTGATGATTTTCAATTCACATTCCTGTATTACAATAATAATAACATTTATTTTTCTAAAAAAGACAATGATTGGGGTGAAATTAGAAGTTTTAACATCTCTAACAGAGCTGAAGAAAAAGTATTAATACCTCAAATTTATAATAACTTATTAGTTGATTCCTTTTTTTTGGAAGGTTATATTTTTTGTAAATACAAAACCATTGGCAAAAATTATGTGATTGCCTATGACACAAACGGAACATTTATCAGAAAAATTGACTCGCCTGATGGAACTGATTTTGAGATTAAATTTTTTGATTCTAAAAATAAATGCTTGTACATAAGTGTTTTTTCAAAAACTATTTCACCTCAAAATTTTAAATTAAATATCGAAACAGGTGAAGTGAATCATTATTACAATAATTATTTGGTGCCCAAAATTTCTTTATTCCCTTTAGATCATTTTATTACCAAAAGTATTTCTTATAAAAGTCGAGATGGAAAAGATGTTCCTATTACAATAATTTATAAAAAAGGAACTGTTTTAAATGGAAATAATCCAACTTTATTAGAAGCTTATGGTGGTTTTGGTATTGTTTCTCAACTTGATTATGATCCAGCTTTGCTTTATTTTCTTGAAAAAGGAGGTGTATATGCATTTGCTGCAATACGTGGTGGTGGTGAAAGAGGATTGAAATGGCATAAAGAGGGAATGGGTTTAAAAAAGAAAAATACATTTAATGATTTTATAGATGCAGCAGAATATTTAATAAAAGAAAAATATACTTCTCCTGAAAAATTAGCAGTTTCTGGAGCTTCAAATGGCGGGTTGGTTGTAGGAGTTGCTATGACACAAAGGCCAGAATTATTTAAAGTTGTAATTCCAGAAGTTGGTGTTTTTGATATGATAAATTTTGACAAATATACGGTTGGTAATTATCATTTAAACGAATTTGGAAATCCTGAAAATAAACAGGATTTTGAAAATTTATTATCCTATTCTCCATATCATAACATTAAAGAAAATGTAAACTATCCAACTACACTTATCATTACCTCTGAAAATGATGATAGAGCTGTACCGATGCACTCCTACAAGTTTGCAGCAAGATTGCAAAATAGAGATGCCCAAAAAAATCCTATTTATCTAAAAACATTAGATAATTCGGGACACAACGGAAAAATATCAAACTACAACGATTATTTTGAAGAAAAGGCAAATTTTTATGACTTTATATTATACCATTTGAATAAATAAAAAATAGAAACCGTCTGAGTAGTCTTTCGGTTGAACATTTGTTTTTAATTAGAACACTTTGCGGGGCGGGATGGGCAAACTTGCACGCAAGACAACCCAGATACTGCGTATATTGGTAGAACTGCACACAAGACAGCCCAGATACTGCGTATATTGGCAGAACTGCACGCAGGACAGCCCAGAT
>JANXVF010000159.1 GCA_025351785.1 Flavobacterium sp. | reverse complement strand
TTTACTTTTTCTTCATTTCTTTTTCGATCATATCATAAAACTCGTCAATTTTTGGTAAAATAACAATACGAGTTCTTCTATTAGCAGCTCTGTTTTCGGCAGTTTTATTATCTACCAACGGTATAAATTCACTTCGACCTGCAGCAATTAATTGAGATGGTTTTACTCCTAAATCATTTGTCAAAACCCTAACAATAGAGGTAGAACGTTTTACACTTAAATCCCAATTGTCAATCAATGTTGAGTTTCCAGTAAACGGAACATTGTCTGTATGACCTTCTACCATACATTCAAATGTTGGCTTATCATTAATAACTTTTGCAACCTTACCCAAAACTTCTTTTGCTCGATCACTAACTACGTAACTTCCACTTTTAAATAAAAGTTTATCTGCAATAGATATAAAAACAACTCCCTTTTCGACATTCACATTGATATCTGGATCAGAAATTCCAACTGAACTTTTTAAACTGGTAACTAGAGCAAGTGTTACACTATCTTTTTTGGTCAACGCATCTTGCATTCTTGTGATTTTTAAATCTTTTTCTTTGATAGTTTCTAATGCTTTTTCTATATTTTGAGCACCTTTTGTAGAAAGTACAGTCATATCTTTTGAGGCACTTATCAAATCGGTATTGTTTTTTTTCAAATAATCATTTTGTTGATTAATTGCTTCTTTTTCTGATAAGCACAAATTTAATTTAACAGTTGTAGAATTCAACAGATCTTGACATTCTTTATTTTGTTTTTCTAAAGCTGCAATTTTCTTTTTTGCTCCACAAGATGTTAATGTTAGGGCAACCACAGAAGCCATAAAAATTACTTTTTTCATACTATACTAGTTTATGTTGATGCAAAATTACAATTTCTTACGTGTTAAAACGTCAAAATTCTGTAAAGTATTGTTAATTTAAGAATTAAAAATCTTTTTTCGTTTTACGAAATAATTATAAACAATACTTTTAGTTTCATAATAATTTGCTTTTTGAACGAAGCCTCTTTTACGCAAGTTTATGGAAATCAATTTATAAAAATAAAAATGTGCTTTTAAAATGGCTGTAAAATGTTTAAACTTCCCCTTAAATAGAAATTTAAATCCAGCTATTCCATCTAAAATCATTCTGATAAATAAAATTGGAATTAATTGATCTTTAGGTAAGTTTTTTACTAGCATTAATAAAGAATTTCTGAAATTTAAAAATGTTTTAACAGGATTCCCCTCGTTTAGAGTAGCTCCACCGATATGATAAACAACAGATGTTGCATTATATTTTATGACATAACACAGATTAAATGCTCTCCAACATAAATCAATTTCTTCTTGATGCGCAAAAAAATCTTCATCAAATCCTTTAAGAATTCTAAAAAAATCTTTTCTTACAAAAAAACATGCACCACTAGCCCAGAATATTTCACAAGTATCATCATATTGATTGGTGTCTTTTTCTATAGATTCAAAAATGCGTCCTCTACAAAATGGATAACCATATTTATCAATAAAACCACCGCCAGCACCAGCATATTCAAATAAATTTTTATTTTTAAAATCTAATATTTTAGGCTGAATTATAGCTGTATTGGGTTCATTTTCAAATTGATTTTTAATAGGAATTAGCCAGTTTTTTGTAACTTCGATATCAGAATTTACTAATGCATAATAAGGTTCTTCCACACTTTTTAAAGCAATATTGTATCCTTTTGCAAAACCATAATTTTTGTTATTTTCGATAATTTTCACATTAGGAAAATTATCCCTGATATATTGAATTGATTGATCAGTTGATGCATTGTCAACAACATAAATTGTAGCTTCTTCTGAAAATGAAATTATTTTTGGTAAGAATTGGGCTAGCAAGGCTACACCGTTCCAATTTAAAACTACTACCGCAATTTTTTTGTCAGTCATAATTATTGTTCATATTCTGGAAAATCTTTTTGAAAAACATATTTTTGGTTTTCTAAATCCATTTTGCAAAAGTAATGATTTAGTCCATTTGTTACCATTAAGTATTTTGCTTTTAAAGCCAAATTGTATCTGGCAATTTGATCAAATGTATTTTGAGATATCGAAACAGAAGGAGCTTTACATTCTATTAGTAAAAAAATATCTCCATTTATCTGATATACAATTATATCATATCGTTTATTTAAATTATTAATTTTAATTAATTTTTCAACATTAATACATGATTTTGGATAAGATTTTTCAACAATAAGAGTTTGAATTACATGTTGACGAACCCACTCTTCTGGCGTGAGAATGATAAATTTTTTTCTGATTTCATCGAAGATAGATACTTTATTTTCACTATTTTTGAACCGAAAGGTAAATGTTGGAAAATCGAGTTTTTGCATGAAGCAAATTTAACTAATTTTGATGAACTGCCAACTGCAACTGACCACCGAATACTAAAATAATGGACGAAGTTGTAAAAATTATAAACGATATAAAATCTGGAAACATTAAACCCATCTATTTTTTAATGGGAGATGAACCTTATTATATTGATAAATTGACAGAATATATTGAACAAAATGTTTTGCAAGATCACGAGCGAGATTTTAATCAAACCATCTTGTATGGACGCGATGTTACAATTCAAGATATTGTTGGAAACGCAAAACGTTATCCAATAATGGCTGATAAACAAGTAGTGGTTGTTAGAGAAGCGCAAGAATTATCAAAAACTATTGAAAATTTAGATTCGTATGCTTTAAATCCGCAACCAACAACTGTTTTAGTAGTGGCATACAAATACAAAATACTTGACAAACGAAAAAAACTTATCAAATCGTTAGTTAAAAACGGGTTAGTTTTTGAAAGTAAAAAAATGTATGACAACCAAGTTGGAACTTGGGTTACGAGAGTTTTGCAAGGAAAAGGATTTACGATTGAACCTAAAGCAAACGCAATGTTAGTTGAATTTTTGGGTAATGATTTAAGTAGAATAAGTAATGAACTTGATAAACTTCAAATAATTTTACCCAAAGGAAGCCTAATTACAGCAAAAGATATTGAAGTTAATATAGGTTTTAGTAAAGATTTTAATGTGTTTGAGCTACAAGATGCTTTAGGGACTAAAAACCAATTTAAAGCATATCAAATTGCTCAATATTTTGCTAATAATCCTAAAGATAAACCATTGGTTGTTATTACTAGTTTAGTTTTTAGTTTTTTTATAAAACTTTTAAAATATCATGGTCTTACAGATAAAAATCCTAAAAATGTTGCTTCCATTTTAGGTATAAGTCCCTATTTTTTGAAAGACTATGATGTGGCTTTAAAAAATTATCCGATGAAAAAAGTAAGTTCAATTGTAGCTTCATTGCGAGTTATAGATGTTAAAAGTAAAGGAGTTGGTGCAAACGGACTACCTACGCACGATTTATTGAAGGAAATGTTAGTGAAGATTTTTAATTAGCTATTATTTACGATATTTGTAATCTCAAAAATAGATTATGGGAATGAATAAAAATACTGTTTTAGGTTGGGCTACCTTAATAATGATAATGATGGGTCTAATCTTAATTGCGCTCGGAATTTATCGATATGCAGACGTTGCTGGTTGGGGATTTGCATCAGTTGGCGTCGGGTTTTTAGCCAATGCTTGGGTATTCAATGCGTTGAAAGGAAGAGTTTAATTGCATTATGAAATTTTAAATTTATTATTATTTATAAAGTTTCAAGTCGAAATTAATTGATTTATTAATATTTTATAAAATTATTTAAAATAAATTAGGAATATGTTTTAACGAAGAAAAAAAAAGCCAAGTATATGCTTGGTTTTTTTGTTTTATAAGATTGCTTTAATTTAACACGTAAATAGAGTAACTATTCTTTTTTTGACCAATCATAATTGAAAAAATCACTTTATGATTATTTTGAATATTATCTTTTTCATATATGTTGGTCTTTCAGAAGTTTATAGTTTTATTAACAAACACTTGTCTTTGCAATACCTATAGATTATCAGTTGACCCTTATTGGCGAATATCTTGGTTAACTTTATTTCAATATTATGGATATTGTTATCTGGCAGCGTAACACAACGTTGTCCTTCTTTTTTGCTTTTTGCTTTGGTTATTATGTGGCTCCTATTATGGTTTTCATTTTTTATGTTTTTTTAAAATTTAGAATTAATAGCGGAAGAGATTGAAGATCATTTTGGAAGCGATGCTAAAAATTTACTAATAGTTAAGATTGCAACGAATATTAAAAAAATATATTGAAGAGATTTTGTGATTGGTATACATTAATATTTTATAAAAAAAAGTTAAATTAAATTCAGTCCCAAAACTTTCTCGATAGTTAAAGCTATTTTTGCACCTTAAACAAACGTTTAACTATTGTAATTCTAATAATACATTTGCTATGAAAATGAAAAATATCTTTATTGTTTTACTTATTCTATCTCTTGGGGTATTAATCGTTTACCGAATAACTAAAAATAGTAGCGAGGGTGACAAAGGAAAAGGCAAAGGCGATAAGAAAGATCCAATTGTGGTTAACGGTGTTGTAGTTAAAGGCCAAACATTTGATAATAACCTTTCTCTTTCAGGTTCTATTGAAGCCAATGAACAGGTAGAAATTCGTAGTGAAGTTTCTGGAATTGTTGAGAGCATTAATTTTCAAGAAGGTAGTAATGTTTCTAAAGGACAGGTTTTATTAAAAATAAACGATGTTGAACTAAGAGCACAATTGGCACAAGCTAAAACCAAAGAAAATTTAGCTTCTGAAAATGAAAGACGAGCCAAATTATTGTTGCAAAAAGAAGCCATCAGTCAAGAGGAATATGATATTGCTAGTGCCGATAACCGTTCAGCAAAAGCTCAATCACAATTAATAAGCGCTCAAATTGGGAAAACAGCTGTTAAAGCACCTTTTTCAGGCAAAATTGGATTGCGAAATATTTCACCAGGAACATACGTAACTCCAACCGTTTTAATTGCCAATTTAGTTAATGTAGGCAAACTAAAAATTACCTTTTCAATTCCTGAAAAATATGCAACTCAAATTAAACTAAATTCGACTTTAAATTTTAGTGCGACTAATTCAATAGAAAAAAATACAGCAAAAGTTTATGCTATTGAACCCGCAATTGACATCAATACCAGAACACTCCAAGTACGTGCCATGGCTGACAATTCTAATGGAAAATTATTGCCAGGTACTTTTGCCAATATCGATTTACCATTAAATGTTATAAAGGACGCTATCGTAGTGCCATCGCAGGCAATTGTTCCGGTTCAAAGCGGAAAGAAAGTGTACATTTCAAATAACGGAAAAGCCAAAGAAGTAAAAGTAGAAACCACGACAAGAACAGATACCTCTATTTTAGTTCTTTCAGGATTGAATGTTGGTGATACGCTTATAACATCTGGGGTAATGTCTCTAAAAGATGAAGCGCCAATTAAAGTGAAGATTACGAAATAAACCTTGCGATTTCTATTCGTAATTATTAATTTTTAATACTACAGAAATGAGTTTATCTACCTTAAGTATAAAAAGACCAGTGTTGACCATAGTTTTAAACCTAACTATCATTTTGTTCGGAATTATTGGTTATACTTTTTTGGGAATTAGAGAGTTTCCTTCTATCGATCCTGCGCAAATATCAATACGAACTGATTATGCTGGAGCCAATTCCGACATTATTGAATCGCAAATTACCGAACCAATTGAAAAAGCTATAAACTCTATCGATGGCATTAAAAACATCACTTCTTCGAGCGTCCAAGGCACAAGTACCATTACAGTAGAATTCAATTTAGATAAAGATTTAGAAACCGCCGCAAATGATGTTCGTGATAAAGTCTCTATTGCCGCCAAAAGTTTACCTAAAGATATTGATGCGCCACCAGTAGTTTCAAAAGCAGATGCCAATGCCGATGCTATTATCTCAATGACTATTCAAAGTGATACTAGAAATCAGTTGGAGTTAAGTGATTTTGCTGAAAACACTATTGGACCAAAGTTAGAAACCATTCCCGGAGTTAGTGGAATTCAAATATGGGGTCAAAAAAAATATGCCATGCGATTGTGGATTGATCCTGTAAAATTGAGTTCTTATGGCATAACCGTTTCCGATGTTAGAGATGCATTGAATAAACAGAATATAGAATTACCTTCAGGAAAATTAACAGGAGATAGTACCGAACTAACTGTAAAAACTGTTGGAAATCTATCAAAACCAGAAGAATTTAATAATATTATTATAAAAACAGACAATTCCAAAATCGTTAAGTTTAGCGATGTGGGGTTTGCAGAATTAGGTCCCGAAGTTATTGAAACCAAAATGACTCAATCGGGAACACCATTAGTAGGTGTTGCTATTGTACCGCTTCCAGGCGCAAACTACTTAGATATTTCTAAAGAATTCTACAAGAAATTTGACAAACTCCAAAAAGATTTGCCTAAAGACATCAAACTTAATATAGCTATAGACAATACGATTTTTGTTAAAAAATCGGTAGTTGAAGTAGCTGAAACTCTTGGTATTTCAATCATTTTGGTAATTCTTATCATCTATTTATTTTTTAGAGATTGGGCCATTGCATTCCGTCCCTTAATTGATATTCCAGTTTCATTGATCGCTACATTTTTTATCATGTGGATGTTCGGATTTTCAATCAATGTTTTAACTTTATTAGCCATAGTTTTAGCCACTGGTTTAGTGGTTGATGATGGAATTGTGGTGACCGAAAATATTTTCAAAAAAGTCGAAGAAGGGATGTCTCCTATTGAGGCTGCAATAAAAGGTTCTAACGAAATATTCTTTGCGGTAATTTCCATTTCAATCACATTGGCTGCTGTATTTTTACCCGTAATTTTCTTGGAGGGTTTTGTTGGTCGTTTATTCCGTGAATTTGGTGTAGTAATTGGAGCTGCTGTATTAATATCGGCATTTGTTTCGTTAACATTAACTCCTATGTTGAATGCCTATTTGATGAAAGGTGGCGAACAAAAGAAATCGAAATTTTATAATGCAACAGAGCCACTATTTCAAAAATTAAACGGTGGTTATGCATCAAATTTAAAAAGCTTTTTAAAGCGTAAATGGGTTAGTTTTCCAATATTAATTGCTTGTTTCGGACTGATTTATTTGTTTTTTAATATTCTTCAAAAAGAAACAGCTCCTTATGACGATCGAAGTGCTTTGATAGTGAGTGCTACTACTGCAGAAGGTTCTTCATATGAATATACGGATCGATTTATGCAGGAATTATCACAATTACTAGATGACTCTATTCCAGAGAAAAAAGTTAGTTTAGTGATTACTGCTCCAGGATTTAATGCTTCAGCTACTAATAGTGGTAGAATTAGAATTGCATTGGTAGACCCTGATAAAAGAAAACGAACACAAAAAGAACTGGCAGAAAAACTCACCAAATGGACTAAAAAATATTCGGATGCTAAAACTTCTATTACCGAACAACCTACTATTGCAGTAAACAAAAGAGGCGGATTACCCATTCAATATATTATTCAAGCTACTTCATTTGAAAAGCTACAAGAAAAAATTCCAGTATTTATGGATGAAGTAAGTAAAGATCCTACATTTTCTGTAACCGATGTGAATTTAAAATTTAATAAGCCCGAAATTAATGTTAGTATTGATCGGGAAAAAGCTGAAAGTTTGGGGGTTTCTGTTTTAGATATTGCGCAAACTTTACAACTATCATTAAGTGGACAACGCTTCGGTTACTTTCTTAAAAACGGCAAACAATATCAAGTTATTGGACAATTTGATCAAAAAGACCGTTCGAAACCATTAGATTTAACCTCAATGTTTGTTAGAAATAACAAAGGAAATCTGATTCAAATGGATAATGTAATAAAAATTGAAGAAAAGAGCAACCCACCACAATTATATCATAACAATAGAAATATGTCGGCTACTGTTATGGCCAGTTTAGCTCCCGGAAAAAGTATTGGTGATGGCATTGAAGCTATGAATCGGGTTAAAGCCAAAGTTTTAGACGATAGTTTTACAACCGATTTGGGAGGAGAATCTCGTGATTTTGTAGAAAGTGGATCCAATACTTCATTTGCATTCGGGTTAGCATTATTATTGATTTTTTTAATTTTAGCTGCTCAATTTGAGAGTTTTATTGATCCTCTAATAATCATCTTAACAGTACCGATGGCAGTTGCTGGAGCGCTATTTTCGTTATGGCTGTTTGGGCAAACATGGAATATTTTTAGTCAAATTGGAACCGTAATGTTGATTGGACTGGTTACCAAAAATGGAATTTTAATTGTTGAATTTGCAAATCAATTGCGAGAACAAGGTAAATCAAAATATGATGCTATTGTGGAAGCTTCAGAAGCTCGTTTACGACCAATTTTAATGACGAGTTTGGCTATTTCATTGGGAGCTTTGCCTATTGCTTTATCTCTTGGTGCCGCTGCAACGAGTAGAATTGGAATGGGAGTAGTAATTGTTGGTGGAACTATTTTCTCTTTAATTCTAACTTTGTTTGTGATTCCTGCAATTTATTTAATGTGGTCTAAAGCGAGAAAACATCATCCAGAATTTGATCATTTAGAAGAATTTGAAAAATAATAAAATGAAATCAAACTTATACATAATACTGCTATTGATTGGTTTTCAATCGTATGCACAAGATATTCTAAAATTAGAAGATGCTGTAAAAATTGCTTTAGAAAACAATTATGACATTAAATTAGCTACTAATGATTTAAAAATTGCCGAAGCTAATTCTAGTGCTGGTAATGCAGGTATGTTACCCAATATTAGCGCTACAATTACCAATACAAATAGCATTCAAAATATAACACAAACACAATCAGATGGTTCTCAAAAATCATTAAATGGTGCTAAAAACCTGAGTTTAAATTATGGTGTCGGATTGGATTGGACCGTTTTTGATGGTTTGAAAATGTTTGCCAAGCGCGAACAATTAAAAGTATTACAAAAACAAGGTGAAGCTGAATTAAAAATGACCATTTTCACTAAAATAAGTGATGTTTATACTACCTATTCTGATTTAGTGCAACAACAGCAACAATTGGTAGCATTGGATACTGCAATTGTAATTTCACATCAACGCTTAACTACTGCACAAAATAGATACACTATCGGTAAAGCTTCAAAATTGGAAGTTTTAAATGCTCAAGTTGATTTAAATACCGATACTAGTTCTCAATTAAAACAACTAGAAATCTATCAAAATACAAAAATAAAACTGAATGAAATTTTAGCTCGAGATACTTCGATTAATTTTAAAGTTATAAATGAAACAACTATTGATAAGAGTTTGTTATTGAATAATTTAAAAGATTTATCAGCAAAACAAAATCCGCAATTACAAGCTCAAATTTTAGCTAAAAATAGTGCCGAATTACAATTAAAACAAGTGAAGGCTGGCCGATATCCAACAGTCAAAATTAACTCTGGTTACAGTTTTAGTCACACCGAAGCTTCTTTAGGATTTGTTACACAATCTCAAGGAAAAGGTTTTGTTTACGGGTTTTCAGCTGCCGTTCCAATTTTTAATGGATTTTATCAAAGTAGAAATGAAAAAATTGCAAAAATTCAACTAGATACCGCCGACATTCAATTGCAACAACAAAAAACAACTTTAAATTCACAATTAGAAACTGCATTTCAAAGCTATCAAACTAACCTAGAATTAACTAATATAGAAGAAAAAAATGTAGCTGTAGCCAAAGAAAATCTTGATATTACATTGGCTAAATTTAAAATTGGAACTATAACACCTATTGAATATAGAACCGCACAGTTGAACTATATAAATGCTTTGGTTCGCCTAAGCAATGCGCAATTTCAAACAAAGTTATATGAAATTAGTTTGAAATCATTAGCAGGAAGTTTGAGTTTTTAAATTCTAGCCATTGTTCAAAAATTGGCGCCAATACCTTAAATTTTTTTAAATAAAAAAAACACCTTAAAGAAGGCAAAAGCAATTTGTGGAAACTAAATCATGAAAATTATTTCTATGACAATAATATTGAATTGGCTGGAATGATCACAAAATTTATTAAAGAATGCACGGACAATTGCATAACCGAAGATGCAATTGCCAATTTAATCTTGCAAGAGTTAATTATTGAAAATCAAACGACTAAACGTTTTAAGAATGACTATTTCATTAGCGTTAACAGCTCAGAAATCATCAACGAATTGTTATATATCTAGACTCTTTTTCTTGTTACCATTACCATTAAAAGATTTGAATACTAATAATTCCATACTCATCTTTTGCATTCTTTTTATTTAGAACTATATTTGTTGCTGATGTTTAAATTTTTTCAAATTATGATTGCAAAATAAATGTATGTAGAATATATAAAGTTGGAACACTAATTGGGAACATTTTGTATAAAAAACAGTATAATTTAAAATATAAATATCTAATAAACAGTTAATTAATAAAAATATATTTTTAATATGTCAGACGATAAAAAAGTAATATTCTCAATGCAAAAATTGAGTAAATCGTATCAAGGTAGTGATAAACAAGTACTAAAAAATATTTATTTAAGCTTCTTTTACGGAGCAAAAATTGGTATTCTTGGACTTAACGGTTCAGGTAAATCATCATTATTAAAAATCATTGCTGGAGTTGATAAAAATTATCAAGGCGATGTGGTTTTTCAACCGGGTTATACCGTTGGATATTTAGAACAAGAACCACTTTTAGATGATACTAAAACAGTTATAGAAATTGTAAAAGAAGGTGTTGCCGAAACGGTAGCTATTCTTGAAGAGTTCAACAAAATAAACGATATGTTTGGTCTTCCCGAAGTGTATGAAGATGCCGACAAAATGGACAAACTAATGGAGCGTCAGGCATTATTGCAAGATAAAATTGATGCCAGTGGTGCATGGGAATTAGACACAAAACTCGAAATTGCAATGGATGCACTTCGTACCCCAGAAGCAGATACTCCAATTAAAAACTTATCTGGTGGTGAACGTCGTCGGGTAGCTTTGTGTAGATTATTATTACAACAACCAGATGTATTATTATTAGATGAACCAACCAACCATTTGGATGCAGAAAGCGTACTTTGGTTAGAACAACATTTGGCTCAATATGCAGGAACTGTAATTGCAGTAACTCACGATAGATATTTCCTAGATAATGTTGCCGGTTGGATTCTTGAACTAGATAGAGGCGAAGGTATCCCGTGGAAAGGAAATTATTCATCATGGTTAGATCAAAAATCTAGTAGAATGGCATTGGAAGAAAAAGTAGCATCCAAACGCAGAAAAAATCTTGAGCGTGAATTAGAATGGGTTCGTCAAGGAGCAAAAGGACGTCAAACAAAACAAAAAGCACGTTTACAGAATTATGATAAATTGTTAAACGAAGACCAAAAAGCATTAGATGAAAAATTAGAGATTTACATTCCAAATGGGCCAAGATTAGGAACTAACGTAATTGAAGCTAAAAGCGTTGCCAAAGCATTTGGCGATAAGTTGTTATATGATGATTTAAATTTTACTTTACCACAAGCAGGAATTGTTGGAGTTATTGGACCGAATGGAGCTGGAAAATCTACCATTTTCAGAATGATTATGGGCGAGCAAGAAACTGATAGCGGTGTTTTTGCTGTTGGAGAAACTGTTAAAATTGCTTATGTAGATCAAGCACATTCCAATATTGATGTAAATAAATCTATTTGGGAAAACTTTTGTGACGGACAAGAATTGATTATGATGGGCGGACGACAAGTAAATTCAAGAGCTTATCTTTCTCGTTTTAACTTTGGAGGAAGTGAACAGAATAAAAAAGTATCGGCACTTTCTGGAGGTGAACGCAACCGTTTGCATCTTGCAATGACTCTAAAAGAAGAAGGTAACGTTTTGTTACTAGATGAGCCTACTAATGATTTGGATGTGAATACCTTAAGAGCTTTAGAGGAAGGTTTAGAAAATTTTGCAGGTTGTGCAGTAGTTATTTCACACGATAGATGGTTTTTAGACAGAATTTGTACACACATTTTAGCATTTGAAGGTGATTCACAGGTATATTTTTTTGAGGGTGGATTTTCTGAATATGAGGAAAATAAGAAAAAACGTCTTGGTGGCGATTTGACTCCTAAACGTTTAAAATATAAAAAATTGATTAGGAATTAATCACAATTTAATTATATTTGTATTAAATCCCAATTCGATTGGGATTTTTTTATACCTACAAATAACTAAATCTTCTTTTTTAATTAGTAACAAAAAATACTTTGAAACGTTTAAAAAACATTATTCTTCTTTTAGTATTAGTTTTTTTTCAGGTTATATTCTCACAGGAACAAATTCGTTCAAAAAAGCAAATCGAAAAAATTCTCATAAAAGCAGGAGATGAGCTCTATAACCTAGAATGCGATAAATCACTTAAACATGCAAAAACTGCACTAAACGATGCTCATAAAATAGGAGATAATGTAATGATTGCCAAAGCTTTCAATGTTATAGGATTAAATTTTGAAGAATTTTCAGATCCAAAAAAAGCAATTGGTTTTTACGAAAAAGCACTTTATTACGCCAGATTAACCACAAACGACACCATAAAAGATTGGATTTATAATAATTTAGGAAATGTTTACACATACAGAAATGTAGATTTTAAAAAAGGAATTCAATATTATAAAGAAGGTTTAATTTATTCAAGAAAAATTAAGGATTCTGTCGAAATTACTTATACACAACTAAATATTTCGGGTGCATATTTTGCAATAAACAATTATGAAAGTGGTATCGAATTTTTAAATGCATCTAAAAATTATGTTGAGAAAAAAGGAGAACTTGAATCAAAAATCACTTTAGCAACTCAATTAGGTTCCTATTACAATCATATAAATGAAAATGTAAAAGCAGAGTTTTATTTTTTAAAAGCAGTCTCACTCGGAAAAAAAATAAAATCAGAACTTCTAGATACAAATTTGAGCGAAGTATATCATGATTTTTCAGATTATTATAAAAAAATTGGCAACTACAAAAATGCCTTATATTATTTGAATTTGCACACAATAATGCAACAAAAAATATATGATGAGGAACGAATAAAAAAAGTTAAAATACAAGGGAATCAGATAGAACTTGATGAGTTTAGGAGGCAAATAGACAAAATTGAAAATGAAAAAGATGAACAATTAGTAAGCTTAAAAGAATCAAAATTAATTGTATTATTGTTTATCATCATATTTTTGATCTTACTTTTGTTAGTTTACTCGTTATATAAAAATAATTCTTTTAGAGAACTATCCAATCAAGAGTTAAAACTAACAAATCAAGAGCTAAAAATTGCTAAAGAAAAAGCTGAGGTTGCTTCGCAGTTAAAAACACAGTTTGTATCTACCATAAGTCACGAATTGCGAACTCCGCTATATGGTGTTGTCGGAATTACCAATATAATTTTGGACGAACATAAGGAATTAGCTAATAGTCCCCATTTAAATTCCTTAAAATTTTCTGCACGATATCTGTTATCTTTAGTTAACGATTTATTGCAAATTAATAAAATTGAAGAAAATAAAATCACTCTCGAAAATATGATTTTTAATCTCAATGATGAAATTAAAACCATTATCGATTCTCTACAATTTATTGCAATTAAAAATTTTAATCAACTTTCGACAGAAATTGATCCAAATATTCCTGAATCATTAATTGGGGATAAATTAAGAT
Source organism: Flavobacterium sp. (assembly GCA_025351785.1). Classification (GTDB taxonomy): domain Bacteria; phylum Bacteroidota; class Bacteroidia; order Flavobacteriales; family Flavobacteriaceae; genus Flavobacterium. The sequence continues at coordinate 1,924 of JANXVF010000159.1, read as the reverse complement.
TATCTCAAATTTTTATGAATTTAGTTAGTAATGCACTGAAATTTACAAAAGATGGTGAAGTAATAATTTCAGCATTTCAAGAGAAAGTTGAAGGCACAAAGCATTTTATTAAATTTGAAGTTATCGATAACGGAATAGGAATTGCTGAAAAAGATCAAGTAAAAATCTTCGAAAAATTTGTTCAAATTGAACGCAAGGAAGGCGATTATCAAGGTACGGGATTAGGATTATCAATAGTTCAAAAACTCGTTGAACTTTTTGGAAGCGAAGTAAAACTTGTTAGTAAAGAAGGTGTTGGAACTAAATTTTCATTTACAATAGGTTTTGAAGCCGATGAGAGTAAAAAATTAGAAATTATAAATAACATAGAAGTAGACTTATCTTCAAATTTTATTTATAAAATTTTAGTTGTCGAGGACAATAAAATAAATCAAGTTGTAACAAAAAAGATATTAGAAAATAATAATTTTAAGTGCAAAATTCTCGAAGATGGCTATGCTGCAATTGATTTACTCGAAAAAGAAACTTTTGATATTATATTGATGGATATTAATATGCCAATTATAAACGGTTTTGAAACCTCAAAATTAATCAGGAAAAAAGGAATCACAATTCCAATAATTGCATTGACAGCATTTGATAAGCAGGAAATAATGGAAGAAGCGCTTAGTTCTGGAATGAACGATATAATCATAAAACCTTTTGAACCCGTAAAATTATTTCAGATTATTACCAATTTAATACATAAAAAAAACGCAGATTAATACCAGCGTTTTTTATTTTGTTTTGATACAACAGATTTTCTCGAGTTAGTTTCCTTGTTTTTATTTCTTAGGTCGGGTTTTGCATCAGGATTTACAGGTATATCATTATATGGATACGGATGATCTTTATCAATTTTGATGTTCATTTTTATTAGTTTTTCAATATCTTTCAAATATGGTTGCTCATCTAATGCGCAAAATGAAATTGCTAAACCACTATTTCCAGCCCGACCTGTTCTACCTATTCTGTGTACGTAGGTTTCAGGAATATTTGGAATATCAAAATTTATAACAAATGGCAAACTTTCAATATCAATTCCCCTGGCTGCAATATCTGTAGCAACAAGAACCGAAATTTCTTTATTTTTAAATGCTTCTAAAACGCGCTGTCTTGCATTTTGAGATTTATCGCCATGAATAGCTTCTGCAGAAACATTATTTTTTTTCAATGCTTTTACAACATTATCTGCTCCATGTTTTGTTCGTGTAAAAACAAGTACATTATCAATTTTGTCATTACGAATAATGTGATATAGCAATTTTCGTTTATCTTCTTTTCCTACAAAATATAATTTTTGATTTACGTTTTCGGCTGTGCTCGAGACTGGAGTTACTGAAACATATTTTGGAGTTTTTAAAAAAGTATCTGCTAGTTCACGAATTGCCATCGGCATTGTTGCAGAAAATAAAAGTGTCTGACGATTGTCTGGTGTGAGTTTCACAATTTTTTTTACATCATTTATAAAACCCATATCGAGCATTTGATCGGCTTCGTCGAGTACTAAAAAATGTAAATCGTCTAAGTTTATAAAACCTTGTTTATGTAAATCTAAAAGCCTTCCAGGAGTTGCAATTAATATATCAATTCCTTTTTTTAGTTGATCAACTTGCGAAATTTGACTCACTCCACCAAAAATAACCATCGATCGGATGTTTGTATATTTGCCGTATGTATTAAAACTTTCGTCAATTTGAATTGCAAGTTCGCGAGTAGGAGTTACAACAAGTGTTCTTATAACCTTTTTTTTGTTTGACGAACCAGATATTTTATGTAAATAATTTAAAATAGGAATGGCAAAAGCTGCAGTTTTTCCCGTTCCTGTTTGAGCACAACCTACTAAATCTGTTCCTTGAAGTATAATAGGAATTGCTTGCTCCTG
>JANXVF010000134.1 GCA_025351785.1 Flavobacterium sp. | reverse complement strand
CAAAATAAGAAATTTTTTATTTACCATAACATAAAAATATTTGAAATTCTGAATTAAAAATATCTACTATTGCAATTAAAATAACATATAGCGAAAAATTTATCATTTCATTATTTTTACCAATTTGGTTTATAATTTTTCCAAGAATTTGGTATAATTTCTTTTATGTACAATGATTTATATTTTTCTTTTACAGAACCTGTGAGACTATCTCCGTTTTTACTCAATTTGTAACTTAAAATAACAAATTGTCCACCATTGCCATTCGTAAAAACCTCGTATTTAATTTCATTCTTTTTTTTATCATAAACATAATAACTGGGAGATGCCAAATTTGGATTCAAATTCTTTTCTTCTAGTTTATCTGTCCCAAAGCCATAAACTCTTCCTTTGGGACAAAATTTATGATAAATTTTCCAGTTTCGGTTATCTAATGTATCTTTTATTAAAATATTGTTATCATAATAACCTATGTATTTATACAAGTTTACAGTGTCTAATTATTCGGGGATTTCATCTATTACTTTGTCCTTCAAGGCATATTTGGGTCTATTTGGGACATAAATACCATATTGATTATTATGTCCCGAACTACATGAAATAAAACTTAAAATAAATAAATATAATAATGACTTTACCATGTTGTAAAATATTTGAAATTCTGTATTGGTAATATCCATTCCAATTTCTAAACAAAATCTCTGTTAAATTTATTATTTTTCAATATTTTTACCAATCTGGTTTCGTGATTGTAATATAATTGGGAATGTTTTCTTTTATGAAAAATGATTTTATTTCAGCATCAGGATTGTAATATTTCTTAATTGAAATTAAAGTGTTATTTTTAAGTAAAATGGTTTCACTAGTCAATTCAGAAGCATTTGCATTGCTATTATAAAATTGAATAACAAAGTTTTTCTCATCTAAATTATAATACCCCATATGACCTTTTTTTGCTTCTAGGATATTTTCTGCTTTTAAATTTACATTCCTGTCATAAAATTCTGCAATTCTTCCGTTTGAATAAAATTTATAATATCGGGGAATTCCCGAACCACTTATGTTTATTCTTTCATCCTTAACAAATCTGTAAATAACATTTGTATCAATTATGGCATAAGCCTTGTCATCCGAATTTGGAGTTATGGTAAACTTTGATAAACCAACCCTGTAATGTCCGTACTCATTGTATCTCATACATGAACTAAAACATAAAATTACGAAAATAATAGTTAAAAATTTTATCATAATGTAAAGCTATTAGAAGTTTTGTATTGACTGTATCCGTTCCAATCCCAAGATTGATTTTCAAAACCAGCATCTTTTATCATGCCGTGTATTACTCTATCCTGTATCGCATGACGTATATGCTCACTATTAACACTTATATTATAACCACCATAGAAATTACTTACCATTATTACCAATCGGGCTTATATTTTTTCCATTCTTTTGGTATCAAAATCTTGACATGAATTGATTCACTTTTAAATTCATCATCATATCCAACAATTGAGTCTTTAAATATTTTCATTTTATCTATATGAAAAAAATTGCCTTGAGGGTGTATATGATAAAATTCCACTTGCAAAATTCCATCATTAAAATTATAAAATCCCATATCTGCTTTTTTAGGATTAATAGAATTATTGTCATTTACATCAAAAACATCAAATTTGCCGACTCTTCCTTTATCATAGAATTTTAAAAAATATTTTCTATAATTATATTTTGGAGTTACTAAACCATTGTATTTTAACGAAATCAACTTATAAACAACATTTGTGTCAACATATTTATATACTTCGTTATTCCAGTTTTGTTTTATCTTAAAATAACTTGTTTTAAAACGTCTATTTCCGTATTCAGTTTTTAATGTAAAACATCCTAGAACAATAAAAAGTAAGGAAAAAATTAATATTCTCTTTACCATGATGTGAATCCATTAGAAGTTTTGTATTGACTGTATCCTTTCCAATCCCAAGATTGGTTTTCAAAACCAGCATCTTTTATCATGCCGTGTATTACTCTATCCTGTATCGCATGACGTATATGCTCACTATTAACACTTATATTATAACCACCATAGAAATTACTTACCATTATTACCAATCGGGCTTATAAATTAAAAACTCTTTGGGTAAATCTATAATTTTATATTTATATGAGTAATCATCGTTCATCAATTCTAAAGTATCCCTTTTAATTTCTTTAAAGTTTTTTTTGATTAATCCTCCGCCTTGCGGGTGTTCAAAATAAATTTGAATTACTAGATTCTTGCCATCATAATTATAATATGCCATTTTTGCCTTTTTAGGTTCTAATGATTTAACATCACTATCAAAATAAGTCTCAAACTCTCCAACTCTACCATTAGCATAAAATTTTAAAATTTGTTTTACATTGCTAATACTACTTTGATTATAAATTATATTATGTGCAACAACTAATTCATATAATTTTGTGGTATCTATAATTTTATACACCTCATTATTAGAATTTGGTTTTATAGTAAATCGCGAGGGTTTAGATCTAATATTACCATATACCGTTCGGCTATAAAAACAACTTGTTAAACAAAGTACTATTCCTAAAGTTATTATTTTTTTTACCATGATGTAAACATATTAAGTGTTCTATATTGACTGTAACCTTTCCAATCCCAAGAAGTATTAATGAATTCATTATCGCCAATCATTCTATGTATAACTGCATTTTGGATGGCATGTCTAACGTGTTCACTATTAACACTTATATTATAACCACCATAGAAATTACTTACCATTATTACCAATCGGGCTTATAAATTAAAAACTCTTTGGGGATTTTTCTTTTTACATATACATTTACATAAGTAAGATCTTTTATCTTTTTTTCAAAAATAGTATCTCCTTTTACTTTTAAAATATTGGTTATAATTCCGTAATCTCTTTTAAAACTATAACCAGTGATAGTAAATAAATCTAATTTCATTTCGTTCCCTTTACTATAGACAACGCCTCTTTGTCCATCAAAATTAGGATTTATACTCGATAATGTAACTTCATCAAAACCACCAAAAGTGAAATAATTTACACAACCATTTGAATAAAATTTGTAATAACTTTTTCTATAATCAACCCTATAATTTTTTTTATTTAAAATATTCTTAAAATCATATTTGTTTGATTGATAGCTATAGTTTTCTTCGTAAACAAAATTAGTATCTATATTACTCAATAACTTTTTTTCAAAAAACTTTTTGTTTTTAAAAATTTCATTATCAATAGGGACATCAGTAATTTTATTATCCAATATTTTTGTTTTGGTACCACAAGAAATAAAAAGTAATACAAAAAATAAAATTATGTATCTTACCATGATGTAAACATATTTGTAGTTCTTAATTGAAAATATGGAACTATTGAGTTACTTAAACTTTCAAAACCTG
>JANXVF010000130.1 GCA_025351785.1 Flavobacterium sp. | reverse complement strand
GTTTAATTAGGGTTTAGATAATTGATTTGACAATGAAATGCCACGCTATTGCGTGGCATTTCTATTTAAAAATATCAATTATTATAGGCTTTGGTCTAAAATGTATATTTATTTTTTAAACCACATAGAGCCATAGATTATACCTCTAAATAAGAAAATTTTAGAAATATTTTTTTTTCACATAGCTATCAATTCTATATAAAACGAAGCTTTTTTAAAGGATATGTTTTCTATGTTTCTTTGTGGTTACATATATTTATTAGGCTAAAGCCTTATTACACTAAAAATTAGTGCAACATAGAGACTAAATCATCAAAATTTAAATTCAATTGTTGTCCGGTTTTTAAGTTTTTTATTGTAAAAATTCCATCACTAATTTCTTTTATTACAAACTCTATCAATCTTTTTTCGGCATATTTATATTGTTTCTCAATTTTTAAATCATCTGGATAAAACTCAACATTAATATTCAAATTTCTTAATTTTTTTATAGCACTCAAAGCTATCAAAGCTTCATCTTCGCCATAATTTAAAAACAAAACTTTTACCGAGTTAATAATTGTTTGAGGAAACAAATTCAACTCTTCAAGAACTAAATAAATTCTGTCTAAACCAAAAGAAATCCCAACTCCACTTACATTTTTCAGCCCAAAAATTCCAGTCAAATCGTCATAACGTCCACCTCCACCTATACTTCCCATCGAAACCGATTTTGGAGCACTAACTTCAAAAATGGCTCCAGTATAATAATTTAAACCTCGCGCCAAAGTGACATCTAAATCTAAAACTGCATTTTGCAAACCTAATTTTGAAACGTTTTCGCAAATAAATTTTAACTCCTCAATACCTTTTTTACCAGTTTCGGAAGTTGAGAGCAAGGATTCTAGATTTTCTAATTTTTGATTTATACTCCCAGTAAAATTAAATAAAGGTTGTACTTTTTGAATCGCTTCGGGAGAAATTCCTTTTTGAGTCATTTCATTTTTCACTCCATCCTCACCTATTTTATCGAGTTTGTCTAATGCAACTGTAAAATCTATCAATTTATCAGTCGCCCCAATAACTTCTGCAATTCCAGAAAGTATTTTTCGATTATTTACTTTAATGGTTATACCAGTTAATCCTAATGATGTAAAAACAGAGTCATAAAGCTGTACTAATTCTACTTCTTGCCACAAAGAAGTAGACCCTACAACATCGGCATCGCACTGATAAAATTCTCTAAATCGACCTTTTTGTGGTCTATCGGCGCGCCAAACTGGCTGTATTTGGTAACGTTTAAATGGAAATTCAATTTCATTTTGATGTTGAACAACATATCTTGCAAAGGGCACAGTCAAATCATAACGCAATGCTTTTTCTGAAATTTTTGATGTTAACTGTTTATAATTTATTGATTCTAATTCATCTGGATTTACTTTATCTAGAAAATCACCCGAATTTAATATCTTAAAAATTAAGCGATCGCCTTCTTCTCCATATTTTCCCATCAAGGTGTCAGAATTTTCAAAACTTGGAGTTTCAATAGGTTGAAAGCCAAAATTTTCAAATTGAGTTCGTATTATTGAGAAAATATAATTTCGTTTGGAAACTTCTAAGGGAGAAAAATCTCTTGTGCCTTTTGGTGTAGATAGTTTAAATGCCATTGTTTTATTTTATTAATAATTTGTGAGTATAATTTATTAGAAAATTAAGTAAATTAGTAATCAAAATATTAGTTATACTCGTTGCTGCAAATATCATACTTTTACAATTATATTATAAATCTAATTTCAAAAATTTGTAACAATATCCCAGTTTTAGATACAAATTAAACATTATGAAAGGAATATTTAAAGAGAATATTAAAATTGCATTTGGTTCAATCCGAACCCAATTATTGCGCACAGTTTTAACAATTATAATTATTGCAATCGGTATTACAGCGCTAGTAGGAATACTGACTGTTGTCTCGGCTATCGAAAACAAATTGAGCAATAGTCTATCATCTATGGGATCAAACACTTTTTCGATTCAGCAATATGAGTTTAAAACTCGAAATAATGGTGGTGACGAAATTGAAAAAATAAATCCTATAATTTCATATCCCGAAGCTAAAAATTATAAAGAAAAATACACATATCCTTTTACCCATACTTCAATTTCATTCACCGCTACTACTGCAGCAGAAGTAAAATTTGAAAATGAAAAGACAGATCCAGAAATTAAAGTTCTTGGTGTTGACGAATATTTTACTGTAAATTCTGGCCTTGAGGTTGTACAGGGAAGGAATTTTACAACTTTTGATATTTCAAATAATGCTTACACTTGTATTTTAGGTAGCGATTTTGCTAGCAAAGGTTTACTAAAAGATGTAAATCCTATAGATAAAATAATTTCAGTTAGAGGTGCAAAATTTAGAGTTATTGGGGTTTTGAAAGAGAAAGGTTCCACTTTTGGGAACAGTCAAGATTTACGAGTTTTAATCCCAATTCAAGTAGCGCGTTCTTTGTTTTCGGCACCAAATATAAATTATGACATCAGTTCGATGGTCGATAAAAAAGAACTTTTAGAGCCTGCAGTAAATGATGCTTTGATAACTATGCGTCAAATTAGAAATTTAAATCCTATTGAAGAAAGTAATTTTGGAATTTCTAGAAGTGATGATTTAATAAATAAAATAGCAAGTATTACTGGTGTTTTGAGCATATCGGCCTGGATTATCGGAATTATTACAATTTTAGGTTCGTCTATTGCATTGATGAATATTATGATTGTTTCAGTAACCGAAAGAACTAGAGAAATTGGTGTTAGAAAATCACTTGGTGCAAAAAAAACCACTATTGCTTGGCAATTTTTTATGGAAACTTTAATTATAGGACAAATTGGTGGTTTTGTAGGAATAATTTTTGGAATTATAATTGGTTATGTAGTAGCTACCGCCGCTGATTTTGGATTTGTAATTCCATGGACAGCTATAATTGCAGCGGTAATAACAAGTTTTATTGTTGCTTTAGTTTCTGGTTCATATCCTGCTTTAAAAGCTGCAAAATTAGATCCTATCGAAGCATTGAGATATGAATAATAAATTATAGAGTGGCAAAAATAATTCTGTCTTGCTCGTACATATCTTTTTTTAAAATAGCATTTTTAAAACCAAAATCCTTAACTAATTTTAGTGTCTCTTTTCCTAAATATTGATTAATTTCAAAATATAATTGTCCGTTTTTTGAAAGATTTTCTAAAGCCAATTTTGTAATTTTTCTGAAAAAAAGAAGCGCATCATCATCTTCTACAAATAAAGCTATATGTGGCTCATATTCTAAAACATTGGGTTTAATTTCTGATTTTTCTAAATTTCTAACATAAGGAGGATTAGAAACTATAATGTCAAATTTATTTTTTAAAGTTGTTTCTGTAAGAATGTCACCCTGTATAAAAGTTACTGCCAAATTGTTTCTCTTTGCATTTCTGCCTGCCACTGCTAAGGTTTTTTCAGAAATATCGTAGGCAAAGACTTGAGCATTCGGTAAATTCTTTGCCAGTGCAATTGCAATACATCCTGATCCCGTCCCTATATCTAAAATCTTAATATTTTGAATGTTATTTTTATTTTTATCTATTATTAAACGCACTAATTCCTCAGTTTCTGGTCTAGGGATTAGTGTGTGCTCGTTCACTTCAAAACAGAGTTCAAAAAATTCAGTTTCGCCCAAAATATACTGAATGGGCTTTTGAAGTTTTAATTGTTGCAAGACTAAATCCCAACTCAAAAATTCTTTTTCTGACAATACTAAATCTGGATTCAAAGCCAAGTCAACGCGACTGTAGCCCTGTAGTTTTTTTAAAGTAATGTAGAAAATACTTTCTGACTCTTGACTGTCAAAAAAAGGAGCTAATTGGTCAATAAATAATTTTCTATAATTTTTTAGTACCATTTTTAAATTTTAAAATTTTTTTGATGACAATTAATTAGTAATAAATAAATGGCATTATTTTTCAAATATATAAGGTCTAAATAGTATGAAAAATAAAGTTAGTCACTTTTAAAAGTAAGGTGTGTTATAATTTTTTTATCATGTAAACAGGACAACTTGTATGACCAGTGCCACCCAAAGGAGCTTTTAGATATTCAAAACCAACTTTAGAATATAAATTTTGAGCCAAAAGCATTTCGGGTAAAGTTTCTAAATAACATTTATCATACCCTAATTGTGATGCTTTTTCTAAACATTTCATAATAATTTTATACCCAAATCCTTTCCCACGAGCTTCTTCTAGAAAATACATTTTCTGCAATTCGCAAATATTTTCATTTGAGTTATCTAATTGATTTATTCCTGCACCTCCTACTATCAAACCATTATTTTCTAAAATTAAATAACAAGCCTTTGGTTTATTGTAGGTTTCAAACATAAAATCTAATTGAACATCGGCATAAGCTGTCCCAGTTTTTGGATAATTATCAGATATAAAAACAGCTCTAATAACATTTGCAATTTGCATGTTGTCTTTTTTTTCTATCGGGCGAATGTTCATTTTATAATAGAATTTATAAAAAAAGATTTTCAACTTGAAAATCTTTTTGTTTAAGGTTGAATAATAAAAATTATTTTATTTATTTCCTTTTTCGAAATCGGCAATAAATTGAGCTAAACCTATATCAGTAAGTGGATGTTTTAGCAATCCCAAAATTGATGATAAAGGTCCAGTCATAACATCAGCACCAATTTTTGCACAGTTCACTATGTGCATTGTATGTCGCACTGAAGCAGCTAGAATTTGAGTTTCATAACCATAATTATCATAAATTTCTCTAATTTCCTGAATCAAATTTAATCCATCAGTCGAAATATCATCAAGTCTTCCGATAAATGGTGACACAAATGTTGCTCCTGCTTTTGCAGCAAGCAATGCTTGTCCTGGTGAAAAAACAAGTGTAACGTTTGTCTTAATCCCTTTGTCTGAAAAATATTTGCAAGCCATAATTCCCTCTTTGGTCATTGGAAGTTTTACTACAATCTGCTCGTGCAAATCGGCTAGTTCTTCACCTTCTTTAACCATTCCGTCATAATCAATAGCATTAACTTCTGCACTAACTTCGCCTTCAACAATATTACAAATAGCAACATAGTGTTTTAAAATATTGTTTTTTCCCGTTATGCCTTCTTTTGCCATCAACGACGGGTTTGTAGTAACACCGTCTAAAACTCCTAGTGATTGGGCCTGTTTAATATCAGCTAAGTTTGCTGTGTCTATAAAAAATTTCATATTATAAATTTAAAAATTTTGTTTAAATAAAGACACAAAACTACAATTTATAATGATTCATAAGCATTTTCTCGTAAACTTTATCAGGTAAAATTCGTTTCAAAATAATTGAAAATTTTTGGATGAAAAATCCAACCTTATAATGAATTTTTGGATTTGGATTTTGAATAATTTCAAAAACTGTTTGCGCCATTATATTAGGATCGCGACCACTATCTACATGCTTATCAATTATTTCTAGCGTTTTTTGATATGATTTTTTGTAAGGAGAATTTTCAATTAAAGGACTATGATATCTGCCAGATGCAATATTAGTTGCAAAATCGCCTGGAGCAATATTAGTAATTTGAATCCCAAATTGTTTTACTTCCATCCGCAATGATTCTGTAATCAACTCGAGTGCACCTTTTGAAGCAGAATAAATGCCACGATAGGGCAAACCCATGTATCCTGCAATCGAAGTTATATTTATGATTAATCCAGATTTTTGTTTTCGCATTTGAGGCAAAACAGCTTTGATAACTTCAATAGGGCCAAAAAAATTTGTTTCAAAATTACCTTTTATTTCTTCAGTAGGTGTTTCCTCTATTGGACCTGTTATTCCTACTCCTGCATTATTTATTACAATATCGATTCTACCAGATTTTTCTATTATAGTATCAACAGTATTTTTTATGGAAGATGTATTTCGAACATCTAAAAATAAAAGTGGAAAAACAGAAGAGTTTTCTGTTGGGTTTCGACTAGTACCATAAACTGTATATCCTTTATTGTGCAAAAAATTACCAATAGATTTTCCAATTCCTGACGAACCTCCTGTTATCAAAATAACTTTATTCATGATAATTTTTTTTCAAATATATAAAAATACCAAAAAAAATATTGTGTAAAATTCAAATTGTATAAACAAAATTTCAAATTAAAACTATCAAAAGAACTTTGAAAAAATAAATTTTATTTTAAAATAATTAATCGTCACTTTATACAATTTCAAATTTATCAATACTAAATAAAAAATAAATTTAAAAATTCATACATTTGTAACTATGATTAAGTTTTATTAATCAAAATTAGTAACAAAAAGTTTTAGTAAAATGCAAAACATTCCTAGCGTTGACTTGCGTGATTTCCTGTCGGATGACCCGACACGTAAACAAAAATTTGTAAATGAAATCGGAAAAGCTTTCGAAGATATTGGCTTCGTAGCACTAAAAGGTCATTTTTTAGATGACAAATTGGTAAGTGAATTATATGGAGAAATTAGAAATTTCTTCGCTTTACCATTAGACACAAAATACAGCTATGAAATTCCTGGAATCGGCGGACAGCGTGGTTATGTATCGTTTGGAAAAGAGCACGCCAAAGGAAGAAAAGAAGGAGATTTAAAAGAGTTTTGGCACTTTGGTCAATATGTCTCTAAAGATTCTAAATATGCTTCAGAATATCCAGAAAATGTAGAAGTTAAAGAGTTACCTCGGTTTAATGAAGTAGGAAAGCAAGCCTATCAAATGCTCGAAAAAACAGGAATTTATGTGTTGAGAGCTTTGGCTTTGCACCTTGGCTTAGACGAGTTCTATTTTGATAATTACGGAAAAGAAGGAAATTCTATTTTAAGACCTATTCATTATCCTCCCATAACATCCGAGCCCGAAAATGCAATTCGAGCCGCAGCTCATGGTGATATAAATTTAATTACTTTACTCATGGGAGCTCAAGGTAAAGGTTTGCAAGTACAAAATCATGATGGTCAATGGATTGATGCTATTGCAGAACCTGACGAATTGGTAATTAATGTGGGCGATATGCTTTCGCGACATACCAATAATAAATTAAAATCGACGATACACCAAGTTGTAAATCCGCCGAGAGAACTTTGGGGAACCTCGCGATATTCAATTCCATTTTTTATGCATCCTGTAAGTGATATGCGATTAGATGTATTAGAAAACTGTATCGATAGCGAAAATCCAAAAAAATATGAAGATATTTCTGCAGGAGAATTCTTGTATGAACGCCTTGTAGATTTAGGATTGATTAAGAAATAATATAAATTAATAATTTAGAAATTGAGAATTAGGAATTTTAATTAATTTTTAGTTCTCAATTTTTAATTTCATAAAAATGGATTTACAAGACCAACTAAAAAAACTGTTTCCAGAACACGAGGTTTCTAATGAACCCGAAGTAACCATTACCAAAGATCATGAATTATTTGTTCAAAACGAACCAATGATTTGCAAATTTGAAAAACGAAAAGGCAAGCCCACAACAATTATTTCTGGATATGAAGGTTCAGACGAAGATTTCAAATTATTATCAAAAGAATTGAAAAATAAACTTGCAGTAGGTGGTACTTTTAAAGACAATGAAATAATTATTCAAGGTAATTATCGTGATAAAATAATAAAATTATTACAAGAAAAAGGTTTTAAAACGAAACGTGTTGGAGGTTGATTCAATAAAAAAATTAAGAACTAAATAGTAAACTAAAAAAAAGTCGAGACTGCTTTGTACCTCGCATTTACCCAATGATAAAATCGTCAGAATTAATTTTAAACCCAGACGGAAGTGTGTACCACTTAAACTTGAAACCCGAACATATTGCCCATGATATTATTTTTGTAGGTGATCAAAATAGGGTTGAAAAAATTACAAAAAGCTTTGACAGTATTGAATTTTCGCAACAAAAAAGAGAATTTAAAACTCAAACAGGTATTTTTAAAGGGAAAAGAATTACAGTAATGTCAACAGGAATTGGTCCTGATAACATTGATATTGTGATGAACGAACTAGATGCGTTGGTCAATATCGATTTGAAAACCAGAGAACCCAAAGCTACGTTAACATCGCTAAACATAATCAGAATAGGAACTTCAGGATCGTTACAAGCTGATATTCCTTGTGATAGTTTTGTATTAAATACTTTTGGATTAGGCTTGGATAATATGCTTCGCTCCTATTTAATTGATGATATTTCAAATGCTGAAATTGAAAATGCTTTTATAAATCACACCAATTGGGACTTAAAAAAAGGTCGCCCTTACGCAATATCGTGTAGTGAAAAACTGTTGAAAATTATAGAAAGTGAAAAAATGAATAAGGGAATTACTGCAACTGCTGGAGGTTTTTATGGCCCACAAGGAAGAGTTTTAAGACTTAATATTCAAGATGAAGAATTGAACTCAAAAATGGATAATTTCAAATTTAATGATCATCGCATAACTAATCTTGAAATGGAAACTGCTGCTATTTATGGACTTGGCAAACTTCTTGGTCATGAATGTTTGTCTTTGAACGCAATAATTGCAAATCGAGCAACAGGTACTTTTAGCAAAGATCCTTATAAAGCTGTTGATGAGTTGATTGAATACACTTTGAGTAAAATTGCAAAACAATAATGTTTTTTATTGTTATTCACATTATTCTTGAACCTTTTAGAAGATTTTTTTTAGGAATTGGAGGACTTTGTAGATGGTGTTTTTTTCAATTTTTAAATATCGCGATTGAAGAAAAATATCCCTCAAATATAGAATACTTTATGAATAATAAAAGTGAAGTTATTGATAAAAATGGATTTACTGTTGCCCACAAAAATATGTTTATTTCATTTTTTATTTTTATACTTTCAATTATTTTAATTGAAAAATTTGGGTAATGAATTTACTATTAGAAACCAAACGATTATTATTTCGTCCACTAGAAATTACTGATGCTCAAGCTATGTTTGAATTAGATAAAAACCCAAACGTACATTTGTATCTTGGCAATAATCCAGTGAAATCTATTGACGAATGCTACAATTATATTGAAAATATAAAAAAACAATATATTCAAAATGGAATTGGAAGATTTGCTGTTGTCATAAAAGAGACTAACGAAGTTATTGGTTGGGCAGGAATTAAATTTATTACTATTCCTGAAAATAATCACACTAATTTTTATGATTTAGGGTATAGATTTCAAGAAGAACATTGGAAAAAAGGCTACGCCACAGAAGCAGCAATTGCTTGGTTAGATTACGGATTTAATGTGATGAATATTCCAATTATTTACGCTTCCGCCCATATTGAAAACATTGGTTCTAACACAATTTTACAAAACATCGGTATGAAACAAAACGGACAGTTTTTTTATGGAGATTTACTTTGCAATTGGTACGAGCGAAACAACCCAAATTTATCAAAATGAAAACAATAAAAATTGCTGGTGTACCAGAACATTTTAATTTTCCGTGGCATTTGAGTATTGATTCTGGAGATTTTAAAAAGTTTGATATCAATTTAGAATGGATAGATGTTCCCGAAGGCACTGGCAAAATGTGTCAAATGTTACGAAATCGGGAAATTGACATTGCAATACTATTAACCGAAGGAATAATCAAAGATATTATAGCTGGAAACCCATCTAAAATTGTTCAAATTTTTGTTGATTCTCCTTTAGTATGGGGTATTCACGTAGATTTTCAATCGAAATATCAAAAAATTTCAGATTTAAAAAATAAAAAAGTTGCCATTTCTCGTTATGGTTCTGGCTCACAATTAATGGCTTATGTAAATGCGGCCAATCAAAAATGGGATTTAGAAAAATTAGAATTCGAAATCGTAAATACAATAGACGGTGCAGTAGAAAGTTTGTCTAAAGGAGAATCTGACTATTTTATGTGGGAAAAGTTTATGACAAAACCGCTAGTAGATAAAAACATTTTTAGAAAAATTGCCGATTGCCCAACACCTTGGCCTTGCTTTGTAATTGCTGTTCGTGATGAAGTATTACAAAATCAACCCGAAATAATTGAACATATTTTAAACATTATAAATAGTACAACTTCAGAATTTAAAGAAATTCCGAGTATTGACAAAACTTTGGCGAGATTTTACAATCAAAAGATTGAAGATATTCAAAATTGGCTCTCGATAACTCGTTGGTCTCAAAGTAAAATGTCAGTTGAAATGTTAAACAAAATTCAAAATCAATTATTTGACCTTAAAATTATTGAGAAAAAAAGTACTTTTGCCTCAATCGTTAAAACTTTATAAGTTTTTTGATTTAGATAAATAATGGTAAAATTTACAAGTAATCACTATTTTACAATAAAAAATGCTCTCACGGTAAAAAAACCATGGGATTTAATTATTTTATTTATTATAAATGTATTATTAACCATACCCATTTTTTTAATTATCCATCAAAACATTATAAATCTAAATTGGATTTGGAATTTAGACAGCATACTTTTAGCATTAATTATTTTAGTTATCATTCAAGTTTTATTAATTGCACTTAGGCGATTAACCCTTATTTTGGTATTTGGCTATTTAATAATTTTAATTTTTGGTTCGCTCTTAGGCAGTTATAGTTTTTTGACGGTGTTTGAAAGTTATCAGTCAATGCTTTATTCTATGAATTATAGTCCTTATCCTCAGGATATTATTATTGATAAGTTACTTCCATTTCCCAATAAAAGTAAAATAATTAATGCAATTGAATATGACAATCCAAAAGTTAGAAATTTTGCCATAATGTCGACTCAAAAATATTTTAAAAATATTCATGGCTATCAAGATTACAATACTATAATTCAATGTTTTGCAGTATTTAAAGAAATAAATTTAAATTGGAATTATGTACATGACCCAAAAGGACAAGAATATATAGCAACGGCATCAGAATCGTTACATTATTTATCTGGCGATTGCGATGATCATTCCATTTTGATGGCCGCTTGTGTACGATCTATAGGAGGTACACCACGTTTGATTCATACAAACGGTCATATTTATCCCGAAATATTAATTGGAAATAAGTCAGATTTAGAACAAATAAATTTTCTGATAAAAAAAGTTCTTTTTGTTGACGAAAGCAAAGGAAAAGCAATTAATTATCACATAGATGAACATGGACAAGTATGGCTTAATCTCGACTATACAGCAAAATATCCCGGTGGACCTTACATGTTTGAAGAAATTTTGAGTGCCCTGACTTTAAATTAATTTTCAACTTGAATTTCAACAAATAAAACAGTATATTAGCTTTTTAAATATACAACTATATGAAGAAACTAGTTTTTATTTTCTTGTTTATTGTAGCTTTTTCAAATGCTCAAGAAAGTCCATTAAATTCAAAAAAAAACGAATTTAGAGTAGACCTTTTATCAATTATTACTTATGGAAAATTTGGGCTAAGCTATGAACGCTTTTTGAACAAAAAGTTTTCTACAGGAGTAAATGTGAACTTTTCAAACAGCCAAAAAACAAAAGATAATTTTGATCAAGGTTTTAGAAATAATTTGCCTTTGTATGAAATAAATCCGTATTTGCGTTACAAAATGTCGGATAGCGCTGCACGATATTATTTTGCAGAAATTTTTGCATCTTCAAATGGAGGAGATTATAAAGAAATTACCCGATTGACAGATTCAAATACAACTGGATATTATACAACCGAGAAAAGCAAATATTCTGATTTTGCTCTAGGAGGAAGTTTAGGATATAAAATGTATTTTAAAGATAAAATTGCATTAGAATTTATAGTTGGTTTTGGTAAAAACCTTATAAATAGAGCAAAAAGTCCAGATGTAATTACTAGAGTTGGAATAAATTTAGGTTACAGATTTTAATAAAAAAATTAAGATGAAAGCACTCAAAAAAATCCTGATAGTATCAGTTGTTTTCCTAGCCTTAACAGGTTGCAATACAAACGACGATGAGTTTTATAATGTTCAATACATTGCTATTCCAAATTTAGTTCAAATTGAAACACAATCAAATTATGTTGTAAACGATTACATTTATGTAAATGCAACTTTAAACAGGTTGCAAAATGAAGTTGGTCAAACTACATTACTGGATATAAAAAAATCAACAGGAAATGCAAATTCTTTTAATTTTACTTATTTATTAGAGAAAAAAATAAATGCAACCGATTGGCAAATTGTTTCCTCAACAGCAACAAATACTTTAACCTCAAATGGTAGATTCTTTTCAGGAGGATTTTATAGTGCTTATGCAGATTTTGATAGTGTTGCAGATGCATACAAATTTAGAACTGGCATCAAACTAGAATCTGCTGGACAGTACAGAATCAGTTTTGGATACAACAGTAATTCAACCAACAGCGTTGAGATTTTGTCAGACAGCCAAGGCACTAACTTATTTTTAAGTATTAATTCTATTATTAACAACATAGATGGAGCTGGATATTACAATTTTACTGTAAATTAAACCAAGAAATCAATTCTTTATTTATAGATTTTAAATATAAATTTGTTTTAGAAAAATGCTTATTTCCAAACCATTTTCCCTGATTTGCGCTCAGTGGCGAAGGGTGACCCGATTTTAGAATAAAATGATTTGAAACATCTATTTTATTTCCTTTTTTGATTGCAAAATTTCCCCATAACAAAAAAATAATATTTTTTTTATCATCAGATATTTTTTTGATAACAGCATCTGTAAAAGTTTCCCATCCTAATTTTTGATGACTTCCCGCTAGGTTTTCTCGAACAGACAACGTAGAATTTAATAACAAAATTCCTTGACTAGCCCAAAAATTCAAATTTCCAGATGTAGGATGAAAATCGGAATTTAAATCAGAATTAATTTCTTTGAAAATATTACGTAACGATGGGGGAATTTTCACATCATCAGAAACAGAAAAACACAAACCATTAGCCTCACCATTTCCATGATACGGATCTTGACCTATGATTACAACTTTCAAATCGTCAAAACTACATCTATTAAAAGCTTCAAAAATCAATTTTTTTGGAGGATAACATATTTTAGAGTTGTATTCGTTCTCAACATTTGAAATCAATTCCTTGAAATAAGATTTTTCAAATTCGGCACTTAACACAGATGACCATGATGATGTAAGGTGGTTTAACATTTCATAAATTTAATCAAAAATATAAAATACTTTAATAATAAAAGTACTAACAGTTGTAACTTTGAACAATAAATTCACATAATGATTTCTATTACCGAAAAAACCTTACAAGATTTAGAATTTAATACTGTTTTACAAACTATTTCTGAAGGTTGTAATACTGAACTTGGTAAACAAAAGGCTCTTGAAATAGTTCCCTTTCAGGAAAAAAATTTGTTGATGGATAATTTAATTCAAACTTCAGAATATTTATCTTCTTTTTCAAACAATAATGCAATTTCAAATCATGGTTTTGAGTCGGTGAATACTGAGTTAAAATTTCTGGCAATAGAAGATAGTCAGTTGGAAGTTTCTGGTTTCAGGAAAATTGCCTCATTATCTGAAACTGCAAACACACTGATTTTATTCCTGAAAAAATTTGTAGAATATTATCCAAAACTTAATGATAAAGCCTCAAAAATTGAAGTTACTAAATATTTAATTCAAAAAGTTGATGATGTAATCGATAAATATGGTGAAGTTCGTGACAATGCTTCGCCTGATTTACTTAATATTCGTCGTGACATGAATGCGGTTCGAGGCAAAGTAAACCAGAGTTTTGGAATGGCAATGAGTCATTATAACTCACTAGGATATCTCGATGATATTAAAGAAAGTTTTGTCGAAAACCGAAGGGTTTTAGCAGTTCTTGCAATGTATCGTCGCAAAGTTAAAGGGTCAATTTTAGGAAGCTCAAAAACAGGTAGCATTGCTTATATTGAACCTGAAGCGACTTTGAATTATTCGAGAGAATTAAAAAATCTTGAATATGAAGAAAAAGAAGAAATTACCCGAATTTTAAAACAATTAACAACTGATATTCGTCCGTTTTTAGAGTTAATAATTCAATATCAGGAGTTTCTGAGTGACATTGATGTTATCGCATCGAAGGCTAAATATGCAAATAAAATAAATGGAATTTTACCAGAAATAACTACAGAAAAAAGATTGTATTTTAGAGATGCCTATCATCCTATTTTATTTTTAAATAATAAAAACAAAAATGAAATAACACATCCGCAAACAATAGAATTAAATAAAGAAAGTAGCATTATAGTAATTTCTGGTCCAAATGCTGGTGGAAAAACTATCTCGTTAAAAACAATAGGATTATTGCAACTGATGTTACAAAGTGGAATTTTGATTCCGGTGCACGAACGAAGTGAAACTTTTTTGTTTGATAGAATTTTGACAGATATTGGAGATAATCAATCAATAGAAAACCATTTGAGCACATATAGTTATCGATTAAAAAACATGAATTATTTTTTGAAAAAATGTAATTCAAAAACTTTGTTTCTAATTGATGAATTTGGAACTGGTTCTGATCCAGATTTAGGTGGTGCACTTGCTGAAGTTTTTTTAGAAGAATTTTATCATCGAGAAGCTTATGGAATAATTACTACACATTATACCAATTTAAAAATTCTGGCAAACGAATTGCCAAATGCTACAAACGCCAACATGCTTTTTGACGAAAAAACCCTAGAGCCATTGTATAAATTACACTTGGGTCAGGCGGGAAGCTCATTCACATTTGAAGTAGCTCAAAAAAACGGTATTCCGTTTGGATTAATAAATCGAGCAAAAAAGAAAATTGAAGGAGGCAAAGTTCGGTTTGATAAAACAATAGCAACGCTTCAAAAAGAACGTTCTAAGATGGAAAAAACATCTCAAAATCTTAAAGAAGAAGAAGGTAAGATAAGAGATGAAAGCAAAAAAATGGAAACTATCAATGCAAAAATCAAACAGAAACTAGAGAGTTATCAGGAATTGTATGATAGTAACCAAAAAATAATTTATATAGGTCAAAAAATTGATGACATTGCCGAAAAATACTTCAACACAAAAAATAAAAAAGAACTTTTAGGAGATTTTTTAAAAATAATAGAAATTGAAAATTCAAAACGTAAAAAAGCAACAGCAAAAGAAATTATAGCAAAACAAGTTTTGAAAAAAGTTGTTTCGAAAGAGGTCGAAGTAAAAGTTGAAGAAATTAGAAAAGAAAAAAAAGAAAAAAAGCTCAAATTAAATACAGTTATCATAAAACCTAAAATTGAACTTAAAATAGGTGATAAAGTTCGAATGTTTGACGGAAAAGCAACAGGAACAATAGATAAAATTGAAAAAACAAAGGCAGTTGTAAATTACGGAGTTTTTACATCCTCAGTAAGTTTAGAAGTTTTAGAATTTGTTGAAAGACCAAAAAAATAATGCTTAAACTACCTCAAGATAAAAAAATAATTTTGTTTGATGGACTATGTAATCTTTGCGATTTGTCAGTTCAATTTATTATAAAACACGACTCAAAAGATAAATTTAGATTTGTAGCACTACAGTCTGAAATTGGAGTCCAAATTTTGAAAATTATTGGTCAAAGTAAAACACAAATTGATAGTATAATTTTATATGAACCAAATGGAACCTATTTTTTAAAGTCAGAAGCGGGTTTTAAAATTGCACAAAATCTGGATGGTTTTGTATCATTAATTTCTGTTGGTCGGTTTTTACCAAAATTTTTAACTGATGTTGTTTATAATTTTATATCAAAAAATAGATATAAATGGTTAGGTAAAAAAGAAAGTTGTTTGATGCCTACTGTATCTATTAAAAATAAATTTTTGTAAATAAAAAAATCCCAAACTCGATGAATTTGGGATTTTTTGTTAAGAATTTTTAAAATTATTCTTTGATTAATTTTTTTGTTACAGTCCCTTGATCAGATGTAATTTTCATCATATAAACTCCCGTGTTTAATTCAGAAACTGATATTTGAGATTCGTTTACATTATCAATTTTTACATTTTTTACAATTCTGCCATTGATATCAGAAATCTCAACGTTGCTTAAAACACCAGCTGTAGAAGTTACATTAACAGTATTTACAGTAGGATTTGGATAAACAGAAAGTTTGTTATCTGCAAATGGGGTATTTGAATTTACACCTAGTAATGTATCTGTTGCATCAAAACGTAAAACAATATTATCTACAATAGATGTTGCAGCAGAAGTGTTACCAGTTGCAGAATTCAAACTGTATCTGAATTGAGTTAAATCAACCGTAGGCTCACCTGGAATTGATCCTGTATCATCAGAATCAAAAAGCCCATTAGCCTCTTTCCAACTTACAAGTCCTGTATTATAATTGTAAGAAACACCAACTTTATACCAAGTATTTGGTGTCAAAGCTACATCAATTGGTGTAGCAGGTGTTGTAGAAGTATCAAGACCTAACTTGAAAGTATAATATCCCACAACTCCTCCTGTTTGCGCGGTATTATCAATATAAGCCCAACCTCTTATTACTCCTGTAGTTAAAACTGCAGGTGTAGCAGTAGGAGAAATAGGTCCTGGTGCATAATATAAACCAGCAACAGCTTTATTATTTGAGTCGAAAATATAAGTTCTTAAGGTATTATATGAACTTGAAACTGGTCCTGTATAAAAATCATATTCTAGAATAGCTATATCATTTCCTGCATTTCTGAAAGCCCAATCAGAAGTGAAGTCATGAAACATAGCACGACTTTGACTTGTGGTTGTAGTTGCAGCAGATGCCGAACCATTTATTTGAAACACATTTCCATGAGGTGCAGCATTACTGATTACTTGAAAATCTGAGTTTTGTCCTGCAGGAACTGCAGCAGTTGATACTGATGTGTACCAGCCGTTTTGTCCTGGGGTTGTACCATTTGTAGATGTACCAACATTACCAACAGTTAACGCTGTACAATCTTCTGTAAAAATTACTTGTGCACTCGAAAATAAACAAGTAAGTAAAGAAATAGAAAGTAGAATTTTTTTCATAATTAATTTATATTTAATTGAATTCCAAAATTAATAATTAATATTCACTTAATCATAATTTTAACTATTTTTTTCCCATTTCCCAATTACTGAAGTGGCAAGTGCATTTCCTAATACATTAGTGGCACTTCTAAACATATCACAAAAATGATCTATTGGAAGAATTAAAGCTATTCCTTCAATCGGAATTTTAAACATACCACAAGTTGCTGCAACTACAACCAAACTTGCCCTAGGAACTCCTGCAATTCCTTTACTAGTAAGCATTAAAACTAAAAGCATTGTCATTTGAGTAGGAATATTTAAAGGCACATTATAAACTTGAGCAATAAAAATACTTGCAAAAGTCATATACATCATGCTTCCATCTAAATTAAAAGAATAACCTAAAGGTAACATAAATGAAACTATTTTATCTTTTACTCCAAAACGCTCCAGCTCTTCTGTTAATTTAGGAAATACTGCTTCTGAACTTGTTGTCCCAAAAGCAATCACCAACGGACTTACAATTCTTCTTAATAAATTTGTCATTTCACTTTTAAGAAATAGGTATCCAATTACTAACAAAAAAATCCATAATGACGCTATTCCTACTAAAAATGAAGCAAAGAAATTTTTATATGTTTCTAGTAAAAGTCCTGCATCTTTTATTGCAAAAACTCCAGCTATTGCTCCAAATACTCCAATTGGTGCAAATTTCATCACATAATTTACCATTTTCAAAATAATATGCGAAGTTTTATCTAAAGCATTTACAACTGGTTTTGCAGTCAAACCGATCGAGGCAGCGGCCAATCCGAAAAAAATTGCAAAAATTACAATTTGTAAAATTTCATTATTTGCCATCGCCTCTACTATGCTTTTAGGGATTATATGTTCGACAAAGTTTTGTGCTGAGAATCCTTGTGTTTTATCAGATACCTCTGTTGCAGCTGTATAATCAATATTCACTAATTTAAGTCCAACGCCTGGTTTAAGAAAATTTACCCAAAACATACCTATAAGTAATGAGATAAATGAAGCTGAAAAAAACCAACCTAATGCCTTCCCTCCTATACGACCCACAGATTTTATATCACCAAGTTTTGCAATCCCAACAACTAATGTGGTAAAAACTAATGGTGATATTATCATTTGAACTAATCGTATGAAAATGGTAGCCAACATTTTAATTTTGTCACTAAAACTTTTAGCATCATCTTCGAGATAATTTTTGTGAATAAAAATTCCAAGAATAGCACCCAAAATCATCGCAATAAGAATTTGAACGGTAAGGTTACTGAAAAAAGGTTTTTTTTGAGGTGTTAAAGTATCCATTTATTATAAATATGTTTTGTTAAGTAAATAAAAATCAGCCAAAACCAAAGCAGTCATTGCTTCTACAATAGGAACGGCACGTGGCACGACACATGGATCGTGTCTGCCTTTTCCTTTTTGAATTTCTATTTTATTTTTATTTGTTAAAACTTCTTGATTTTGAATTAAAGTGGCGACAGGTTTAAATGCTACCCTAAAATAAATATCCATTCCATTGGAAATACCTCCTTGAATTCCTCCTGAAAAATTTGTCTTAGTGCTTCCATCTTCATTATGTAAATCATTGTGTTCACTTCCTTTCATTGTAGCTCCACAAAATCCACTCCCAAATTCAAAACCTTTAACAGCGTTAATTGATAACATTGCTTTGCCTAACTCGGCATGAAGTTTATCAAATACAGGTTCACCTAATCCGATGGGAACATTTTGTATAACACAAGTTATGGTTCCGCCAATGGTATCGCCTTGTTTTTTTATTTCTTTAATATAAACCTCCATTTTTTTTGCCGTTTCAATATCTGGACAACGAACAGCATTGGTTTCTGTGAGAGTAAAATCTAATTCTTGATATGACTTATCAATAAAAATAGTACCAACAGAAGATACAAAAGCATTGATTTTAATATCTTTTATAACTTGCTTTGCAATGGCACCAGCAACAACACGGCTCACAGTTTCTCTTGCTGAACTCCTGCCACCACCCCGATAATCACGAATTCCATATTTTTTTTCATAAACATAATCTGCATGACTTGGTCGATAACTATCTTTTATATGAGAATAATCATCTGGTATTTGATTTGTATTTGCAATCAAAAAGCCTAAGGGTGTTCCAGTAGTTTTGCCTTCAAAAATTCCAGATAAAATTTTTACTTCATCTTCCTCTTTTCGTTGGGTAACAATAGATGATTGTCCTGGTTTACGACGTTGCATTTCTTTTTGAATAGCTTCTAAATCGAGATTTATTCCTGCAGGACATCCATCAATTATACCTCCTAGCGATTCTCCGTGAGATTCTCCAAAAGTTGTCAATTTAAATAGTGTTCCAATGCTATTTCCTGCCATTATTTTTGATGTTTAAACAAAAGTAAGTGTTTTTTTTATATTTTAATATTTGAAATTAATGATTAATAAAACAAAAAAATATTTTGATAAATCTATTTCTTAACCTTTATTTTGGGTTCAAATAACAATAGAACTAGTAATTTGTAAAAAGAAAAATAAAATTCATTGAAAAAGCGAAAAATTGAATTAGTTGTGATTTCTGATATTCATTTAGGCACTTTTGGGGCTCACGCAAAAGAATTGACAAGTTATTTAAGTTCTATTAAACCAAAAATATTAGTGCTAAATGGTGATATTATTGATATTTGGCAATTTAGAAAATCATATTTTCCCAAATCACATCTTAAAGTGATAAAGAAGATTATAGATATGACTACTAAGGGTACAAAAGTGTATTATATTACTGGAAACCACGACGAAATGCTTCGGAAATTTAGTGACACTTTTGTTGGTAATTTTTCGATTGTAGATAAATTAGTTTTAAATCTTGACGATAAAAAAGCTTGGATTTTTCATGGAGATGTTTTTGATGCTTCTGTGCAACATTCAAAATGGATAGCAAAACTAGGAGGATTAGGCTATGATTATTTAATATTGATAAATCGATTTGTAAATTGGTGCTTAAAAAAATTGGGGAAAGAACCGTACTCGTTTTCCAAAAAAATAAAAGCAAGCGTGAAATCGGCAGTAAAATTTATATCTGATTTTGAGACAACAGCGACCGATTTAGCAATTAAAAAAAAATATGATTACGTTATTTGTGGTCATATTCATGAGCCAAAAATTGTTACAAAAACCAATAAAAATGGAACAACTCTATATCTAAATTCTGGTGATTGGATTGAAAATTTAACAGCATTGGAATACAACAAAAAAAGATGGAAATTATACAAATATATCAACAGTGTTGATACAGAGGAAGAAGATTTATTTGAAATGGATGACCTAATTAATCAGCAATTGATTGCTTCAATTGTTTT
>JANXVF010000125.1 GCA_025351785.1 Flavobacterium sp. | reverse complement strand
TTTAGATTTCTTACCATAAATCAGTGCTTCTTCAGCATATTTTTTTGCAAGAGTTGAGTCTTTCATATATAAATAAAATTCAGATATATCATAGTAACTATCGGAAATTCTGTATAAAATATTTAGTTTTTTTCTTATTTTTAGTGACTCGAAAAATAATTTAGAACAACTACTTTGATAATTTAATTTTATTTTCGAAAAAGCTAGGATTTCAATTGTATTTGAATATAATTCAGGATCTCTTATCTTCAAGCCTTTATTAGCTAAAGTTTTTTTACAATAAATCAATGAATTTTTATAGTCTTTCTTTTTAGAATACAAAAAAGCCAAGTTACCTAAACAAACATCATAAAGATTAAATTGCTTAATATAAAAATCATCTTTATGTTTATTAATAATTTCCAATGCCTCTAAATATTTTTTTTTTGCCAAGTCATAATTTTTAAGTTCAATGTTAACCAATCCTTGCTGATTTAAAACATCGCAAATTCTTTTGTAATCATCAAGCTTTGATAATATCATATATGATTCATTCAGAGATAACTCTGATGCAAGGCAGTCATTAATCTTATACTGGATTATTGCCTTTTTTAATAAAATGATTGCATAATCATACTTATTATTGACTTTTAAATAATTTTTTTCGGCTTTTGAATAATAATAAATAGCACTATCTAAAATTTGATTTTCATAGAAATAATTCCCAATTGATCTTTGCGAAAATGCTAAACTATTTGTGTCGTTTGAATTTTTAGAATCTCTTAATAATAGTTCCCCTGCTTTTTTATACTTATCCCAACTTTGCAAATAATAACAATTTGTTAAGTAAGACCTATTTAATTCTCTTTTTTCCATATTATTACCGATTTCATAAAACAATGGAAATAATTTATTACTATAAAATTGCCTTACTTTCAATGGTATTGTATCATTACTCGCCAACTCCAAATATTTCTTAATAGAATCATTTTTAGGTTGTGATGCTAGTTCTTTGCTGTTGTTATTACAACTCACAAGAAATATAGTTGCTAAAGCAATAGCGAGTTTAAAGATGTGGTTCATGATAGCATTTTGTTAAAATAATAAAATGAGTTTCAAATTTTCACTTGAAACTCATTTTTTATTGGTTAAACAGATTGTCTTTAATCGTCTTTGACTGTCATTGTAATTTCGTCATCAAACTTGTATTCGCCTTTTTTGTAAATTTCTTTATTGGCTAGCACAATTTCGTATGTGTAAATGCCTTTAGGAAGTTGTAATAGGCATTCTTTACCGTCTTTTGGGATAACGAGTTCTTTTTTCACATCGTTTCCATCTTCGTCTTTACCCGTCAGTTTCACTGTAATTTTATCGATAAGTTTGTTTTTTATGCAAACACTTTCAATTGTTTTACTGTTAGAATGACTTTTAGTTCCTTTTATAAAACTCAATCCCGAAACTATGATTTCGCCACTTTTTAGGATGGTTTCTAGGCTGGATTGGGAGTAAATATTTAAACTAAAAAAAATAAAGAAGAGTACTAGCTTTAGGTTTTTAGCTTCCAAAATAGCACATAGCATTTAATGATAAAATTAAAAAATGTAAAAGATATGTTTTATTTTTTCTTTCGATGAAATAATAAATAAAAAATAAATTTAATATTAACTCTATCAAATATGTTATTTTGATAAAAATAAATTTGTGCCCGACCAAAAAATTAATATAGGATAGAATAATAGCCAAACTAATTATGAAACATGAAATGAACTTATAAATTAAGTTATCCTTTTCACCATTTTTATATGACACGATAGGCTTGATTGGAAAAAAATATATACTTGCTGGAATAAACAATAACAAATATACCAGACTATTCAACTCTCTTTTTATCAAAAAAAAGTTTAGTATCGTCAATACTATTAAAATTATAATTTCAATTTTTAAATTTTTTTTCATTATTAATATTTAATTAGTTATCTGCAATCCCATGCACAAGAGGCAACCATATATGCTGTACTTTCTGGCTGACCTAAAATAAACTCCGTTTGATCTATCCAATTTGAATTTTCTACTGCATAAAGTTTTACAACCATACAATGATCAAAACATCCGCCAAACGTTTGACCTTTTGGTCTAGTCCCAGCTGATTTTGAAAAAATATCTCCAGACTCTGATATAAAAAACATATTCCATTTTACTAAGGCTATAGATTTTAACAAATTATCTTTGTTGAATTTAAAATCATTTCCAAGAATATAATCTTCAAATTTAATAATAGAATTTAGATTAAAAGAATTCTTAGAGAAATATACTTTGTAAGTTTCAATCTCAACTTCGCTAAGCTCCAGTTTTTTATTATATTGACTATTTTTAATTTTGTTTTCCAGTAGTTGCTTAGTTGAGCCTTCCTCTAAACTTAAATTAGTTAAATCTATTAAGAAATTAAAACTAGATTCTCCAATATTATTAAAAGGATTTTTTGATGATTTTAACATCTCAATATCTTGTGCATTCCCAGTAAAAGAAAATAAAACGGTGGCAATTAAGCCAAATAATAAATTTTTCATAAATTTGTAAATAATTTTTAATTATTGCAGTCATACTAATTGTCGTCGAAAACATTTAATGGTATGGCTGCTTTTTTTGGGGTTGGTTTATCGTAACTTTTATTTAATAACAAACCTTTAAAATAAATAAAAGTTTTCTTTTTTTATTTCTTTGC
>JANXVF010000122.1 GCA_025351785.1 Flavobacterium sp. | reverse complement strand
TCCCACAAAACTGCTGAATTCTTTTTCTAAAATCGGTCCGTCAACAATTCCTCCATTAGGATTCGGCCTGTCAAAAACAATTAATTGAATATTATTTTCCGCGCAGGCTTCCATAATATAATGCAGCGAAGAAATATAAGTGTAAAAACGTGCGCCAACATCCTGCAAATCAAAAACCAAAACATCAATACCAGCCAGTTGTTCTGGTTTAGGTTTTTTGTTATCGCCATAAAGTGAAATAATCGGCAATCCGGTTTTAGTATCTTTTGTGTCAACTACATGTTCACCCGCATCAGCTGTTCCGCGGAAGCCGTGCTCGGGAGCGAAGATTTTTATAAGGTTGATTTTTTTAGATAATAGGAAATCTACAATATTTAAATTTACCTGCGTCTCTTCAGGAGAATAGTAGTTTAACACGCCAGTCTGATTGGTAACAATGCCAACTTTTTTATCCTTTAATAATGGCAGATAGGCTTGATAATTCTCAGCTCCTGTTTGAATTCCTTCACTCGGCCTTGTAGAAGTTACTTCTATTTTCTTTTCTCTATTTTCTATATTCTTTCCCGAACTACCACAAGAAACCATTAGCAAAACCGAGAATAAAACTGTATTTTTGAACACTAAATTTGAAATCATACCATTGAAATTTGAATACTTTATAGCCAAACGTTTAATTACTACTAAAGTCCATAAAAGTAGTATATCCGCACCAATTATAAAAATTGCGATTACTGCAATTGCCTTAGGTATTATAATGATTTTAGTTTCTGTTGCAACGGGAACAGGATTGCAAGAAAAAATTAGACAAAAAGTTGTTGCGTTTAATGGTCATATTATTATTTCGAGTTATAATAATAATCAATCTGATGTTAGTACAGAACCTATTTCAAAAATTCAAAATTTTTATCCAAAATTTACAACAATAGATGGTATAAGTTACGTTCAAGGTGTTGCTTCTAAAGCAGGTATTATAAGAACAGAGAATGCATTTGAAGGAGTTATTTATAAAGGAGTAGGAAGAGATTATGTGTGGGATAATATTAAAGAGTATCTTATTCAGGGTCAAATCCCAAATTTCAATTCAAGTCTGAGTTCCGATATTCTCATTTCACAGTACCTGTGCAATAGGCTTAACTTAAAGTTAGGTGATAATTTTAATACATTCTTCATGAAAGAGGGAGAAAATAAATTACCTAACTCTAGAAGGTTTAAAATTGTTGGAATTTATAATTCTGGATTTCAAGAATTTGATGCTTCATACATAATTGGTGATATTCGCCACATTCAAAAAATTAATAAATGGAATTCTGATCAAGTAGGCAGTTTTGAAGTTTTTATAGATGATTTTACGAAAATTAAAGAAAAAGCTGACGAAGTCTACAAGCAAACATCATCAACTTTAGATTCTAAATCTATAATAGAAAAGTATTATTATATATTTGATTGGCTTAAACTTTTTGACTTTAATATTATTGTAATTTTAATTGTTATGATACTTGTTTCAACTATAAATATGGTTGTGGCACTATTAGTATTAATTTTAGAAAGAACACAAATGATAGGAATTTTAAAATCTATAGGTGCTAATAATTGGCAAATTAGAAAAATATTTTTGTTAAATGCATCCTTTATAATTTTCAGAGGATTGGTTATAGGAAATTTAATAGCTATATCAATTTTATTAATTCAAAAATTCTCAGGTTTTATTAAACTTAATCCAGAGAGTTATTATGTTAATCAAGCGCCAGTTGAAATAAATTTATTTTACATATTCTTATTAAATAGTGGAGTGGTATTAATTTGTCTTTTTGTTTTACTAATACCATCACATTTGATTACTAAAATCACACCATCACGAGTATTGCGTTATTATTGATTTAGTTTATTACTGGTATTATTATATGATTGTAATACAATTATTTATCATTTTCATACATTTTGCTTAAATCGTAATTATATCAACATATCATTTACTTTTTTCACTATTTATAACAGGAGTTTTTTTTTGTTAGATAGTTTTTATATTATTTTTTCGCAGGATTTTGTACAATAAATTTATTAAAAAAAGGTTATAATACATTTGGATATTGTTTAAAAAGCGGTTATATTTG
>JANXVF010000114.1 GCA_025351785.1 Flavobacterium sp. | reverse complement strand
TAAAATTTGTTGTAAGACATCCATTAGACACAAAACGACCATTCATATCTAATACTGTATAATCATAATTTACATTACCTTCATTTAAAAAATTAATTTGTATGGTTTTTTTTGCTGGATTTGGAAATAAGAGAAATTGTTTTTTTTCAACAAAGTCATTTATACCTAAAAAACTATCACCTAAATATCTTGCAATTGCAAAATTACCACTATTTCCACCACCTAAAAAATTTCCGCCACCAACAATTATTTTGCCATCATTTTGAATTTTTACAGCATTTGCATCTGCACTATTCATAGTTGTAAGTTGAATTCCATCGCCACTAAATGAACTGTCAATTATTCCATCAGATGTACAACGTGTTACTGCAAAATAAAATGTTCCTCCTGAATAGCAATCTCCAACTAAAATTATTTTGCCATCATTTTGAATTTCTATATTTTTTGCTAAATCTTCACTTGTATTATCTAAATCGATAGTTGTATTTCCTGCGTTTCCAAATGTAGTATCCAAAGTTCCATCAGTATTGTAGCGTACTAGCAATAAATTATATTGAGAATTATAACGAGTACCGCCACCAACAATTTTCCCATTAGATAAAGTTTTAATTGACACTAATTTTTCACTTCCAGATGGTAAATCAGTCAGTACTTTACCTCCTGTACCAAAAGTAGTATCTAAATTACCAAATTCGGTTATTCTTATGAGACCAATTTTTCCATTTGCATCACCACCAACAAGAATTTTTCCATCATTTTGTATTGTTACAGCTTGTGCTCGATCATAAGTTTCAAACGAAACAATTAATTTACCATCATTACTGAAATCAGTATCTAAAGTTCCATCAGTATTTACTCTTGCAATTGCAAAATCCTCTTCTGTACTACTTGTTTTAGAATATCCAACTATAACGGCTTTGTTATCAGGCTGAATTGTCATTGCGTTTGCTATACAGTTGGAACTTCCAAATCCAAATTTTAAAATACCGTTTAAACCATATGTATTATCCAAAGTACCATTTGAGTTTAACCTTAAAACTGAAAATTCATTGTTTGCACTACTAAAATTTGAATCTGGACAATAACCAGAAATCACAATTTTCCCATCAGACTGAAGTGCTACTCCTGTTGCATAATCTCTTTTAGTAGAGCTGTTAAAGTTAGTTATTTCAAAATTTGCCTTACCATTTATACCAAAAGTGGTATCTAAACTACCATTAATATCATATCTTGCTACACAAAAATCATAACCATTTGCTGTTGTAATAATACCTGTTCCTGCTAAAATAATTTTTCCATCTGGTTGAATTACCATAGCGTTGCCAACCTCTGAATTTCCATTAAAGTCAGTAAATACTTTTCCGCTACTACCAAATGTTGTGTCTAAATTAGATGCGTTTTGAGAAAAAGAATTCAAACTTAAAATAAAGATTCCTACTCGTAATAATTTTTTCATATATATAAATTTAAGATTTGTTCAAATTTAGCTAAAATTTTTGTTTTTGCACAATTTTTGTGCAATATCCGCTAACGTCTCGCGGCTTCACGAAGTGGCGAACTTCGTAACCGATTATTTTCTGTTAAAGATAAAATTTCTTGCGGAAAATAAACGTGAATTTACCAAAAATTTCGCCATTTTGTGAAACCGCTGTTGGCAGTAGTGCTTATTTTTTATTTTGGAGCAAATCTGTTATTGTCAAATAATTTTTTTTCAATAATGTATAAAATTACAAGTTTGTATATTTCACTTTCAGATAATATGGAATCATTTTTTTTAGTTATTATGTAGTTTAGTCTTGTTTTTTCTTCATCAGTTAAATTATTATAATATTTAACCGCTTCACTTTTAAATTCTAATGGATTTAAATCTACTTTTTCTTCTTCAATGTTTTTCGTTTTTGTAGATTCGTTTTGATTTAAACTATCATTATTAGATTGTAATGAAGAATAATCATTCTCTAATTCATTTAATAATATTTCTTTATTTCGATTCTTTGATTCGTTTTTTAACGGTTCAAATGATATATTTTCCTTTTCTTGTTTTTCAAATTTTACACTTAAAATGTAACCAATTAAGGCAACTATTCCAACATTAATTATACCCGAAATTATTTCGGTTTTGATAATATTAAATGATTCTAGTAAAGCAAAAATTTTGTAAACAATAAATAATACCCCTAACGTTTTAAATACTAAACTTTTGGTAATAGTTATTTTTCTGATTCTGTTGCCTAACAGAATACTTACAAAGAATAATCCAATTCGCGAAAGTATTAGAAAAACTCCACTAGATGAAGATGTATCAGCAAAGTTCATTAAAGTATTTACATCATTTTGTTGAGAATAAACCTCTAAAGAACTAATCAATACCAAAATTATTGATAAAGTTGATAAAAAAGTAAAAATAATATAGCTGTAAAT
>JANXVF010000069.1 GCA_025351785.1 Flavobacterium sp. | reverse complement strand
CGAATCATTCCGGCTTTGCTGGCAACAGCCTGCACATGTTGTATTCCGTCGACAGTTTTAAATGTTGGATAAAAGTTTTGGTTAATGGAAATCGGGGTAGTGCTAACATCAGAATTGTTGTCGTTGTAACCGGAAATAATTATATGTCCGTTGAACGCTGAAACTTTCTGGCGTATTTTTTGTTGCAACCCAATTCCCGTAGCAATAGAAACAATCATCATGATCATTCCGAGTGCAATTGCTGTTATGGCAATTTTTATTATTGGCGCAGATATACTACTTTTATGGTCTTTAGCAGTAATAAGTCGTTTTGCTATAAAATATTCTAATTTCAATACTATGAATTCAAATTTGGTGTTCAAAAATACTGTTTTATTCTCGGTTTTGCTAATGCTTTCTTGTGGGAGTTCGGGGAAGAATATAGAACAAAGAGAAAAGAAAATAGAAGTATCTGTTGAAAATTCAAGTTCAGAAATAACAACTGGAGCCGAAAATTATGCTGCTTATCTTTCATTATTAAAGGATAAGAAAGTTGGGATTGTAACTAATCAGACTGGAGTAATATACAAAAAAGGAAGAATGATAGTTCTCAATGGAGGTGAAGCAGAAGAAGCAGATGTAAATATATCTATAGTAGATTTTTTATTAAATCAAAAAATAAATATTCAAAAAATATTCGCTCCCGAACACGGCTTTCGAGGTACAGCAGATGCTGGTGAACACCTTATTGATGGAAAAGATACTAAAACTGGATTACCCATTATTTCGCTTTATGGCGACAATAAAAAACCAAAATCTGAACAATTAGAAGGTCTTGATATCATGATTTTTGATTTGCAAGATGTTGGAGCACGTTTTTATACCTATATATCAACTTTACATTATATTATGGAGGCCTGCGCTGAAAACAATATTCAGCTACTAGTTTTTGACCGACCAAACCCAAATGGCAAAATAGTTGACGGGCCAATTCTAGAAAAAGAATTTACAAGTTTTGTTGGAATGCATACAATACCAATACTTCACGGAATGACAATTGGCGAATATGCTCAAATGATTAATGGAGAAAAATGGTTGAAAAACGGAATTAAATGTAAATTAAAAGTTATTCCTTGTTTAAACTATAATAGAAAGATGAGTTATAGTTTACCTATAAAACCTTCACCAAATTTACCAAACGATAAAGCAGTCAATCTTTATGCAAGTCTTTGCCTTTTTGAAGGAACCAATATAAGTGTAGGTCGTGGAACAGAAAAACAATTCCAAATTTATGGCTCGCCTTTTTTAGCAAAAAATGATTTTAGTTTTACTCCGATTCCAAATTTTGGATCTAAAGAGCCAGTTTATAAAAACAAACTATGTTTTGGCGAAGATTTGACAACTATTCCTATTGTTGAAAAATTGGAATTGAAATGGTTGATCAAAGCCTATAATTCAACTACAGATAAATCTAAATTTTTTAATGATTTTTTTACTAAATTGGCTGGAACAAAGAAATTACAACAGCAATTAGAAAAAGGAATGTCTGAAGAAGAAATCAGAAAATCTTGGGAAAAAGGATTGAATGATTATAAAGTAATGCGTAAAAAGTATTTGATTTATAATTAAATAGTTACCTCAATTTCAGGATTTATTTTCAACAAATCTTCGATAAATTTCTGTCTTTCTTTTGGTGAAATATAAACTTCATCATACTTGTTGAATTTAATCGCGATTCTGTCTAATGATAAGGCTGGAGAACTTAAAAGGGAATTTGTCTTTTCTATCTTCTTGATTTTTGAAATTTCAATTCTATTGTTTATGATAAACATGCATTTAACAATTAATTGATTCTCAGCAATAATGTATCTAGTAGATTTTGAAATAAAAACAATAATTAGAAAACAAAGTACAATTCCCAAATAGCCAATCCATTCTCCTTTAGTAATACTCACGATACTTCTAAATATTGGATAAATTAAAGCTAATCCTAACCACCAATCTATTTTTGATTTATATATTTTCATTTTATAACGGTAATTTTTTCTTCATTTCTTCTACAATATTGTAAGTCGCAGGACAAAGAGCAACATTTCTTAAAGTTAAATTAGAAATTTGCTGAAACTTTTTTCTGTCAGTATGCGGAAATTCTTTACATGCTTTTGGACGAACCTCATAAATAAAACATTTATTATCTTCTTCTAAAAAAGTACAAGGAACACTTTGTAAAACATAATCCTTATCTTCATCAATACGCAAATAGTTGTCTATAAATTGCTGTGGTTTTTGCTTAAAATGTTTTGAAATCCGTTCAATATCGGCCAATGTAAAAAGGGGTCCTGTAGTTTTACAGCAATTAGCACAATCCAAGCAGTTAGTTTTTTTAAATTCGGCATTGTGTAAATCTTGCATCACATAATCCAAATTTTTTGGTGTTTTCCTTTTTAACTTATCAAAATACTTTTTGTTGTCGATATGCTTATCTTTAGCAAGTTTTTCGAGTTCGTTTAATTGGGGTTTTAACATAAAACAAAATTAAACTTTTAAACCATTAAACACCTTTAAACTTTACATTTTATGAAAGATCTATTTGGTAAAGCCATTCTCGATTTTCAAACTAATAATTTTCCCGAAAATATAATTACAGAAACTAATATTTCTGATGCCGACCAGATGGATGTTGCCTATCTTTTTAGAACTTTTGAACAAATGCCATTATTAGAACAAAAAGCCTTACAATTATCTAAAGGAAAAATTTTAGATGTAGGTTGTGGTGCAGGAAGTCACAGTCTGTACTTGCAAAAAAAACAATTTGAAGTAACTTCAATCGATATTTCAGAAAATGCGATAAAAGCTTGTAAACTACGTGGATTAATAAATATTAGAGTTCAAAATATTTTAGATATCAAAAACGAAAAATTTGATACAATACTTTTGTTAATGAATGGAACTGGAATTTTTGAATCACTATATAAGATTGATATATATTTAAATAAATTAAAAAGTTTACTTTCTAATAACGGCCAAATTCTTATAGATTCATCAGATATTGTTTATATGTTTGATACTAACGATGATGGTTCTAAATTAATTTCTGCTGCTAAATATTATGGTGAATTACTTTTTACAATACACTATAAGCAAGAAACTGAAGTAAGTTTTCCTTGGCTATATTTAGATTATAAAACACTTCAAAAAATAGTTTTAAAAAATGGTTTGCAATGTGAGTTAATTCAACAAGGTAGCCATTATGACTATTTAGCAAAAATATTTGTATAAAAAAATCCTAACCATATGATTAGGATTATATTTTGCCTGAATAAATTTATTATTGCATATATTTTGCCATCATAGTTTGCAAACCTTCGCCCCACTCTTTTCCTGCTTCTTGTGATTTTTCCATTAATTCACCCGATTTTTCAGCCATTTTTTTTCCTACCGGACTTTCGTAAAATGCCATCATAGCTTTTATGTCTTCTTTAGTATAAGTTGCCATATATATTAAAGCAAGTTTATCATACAATGCGGGCACTGTTGAATCAAAATCGATAATAAATGCTGCTTGTTTGTCTTCTGGAATCATTGCTAAAATCTGTTTTTTAGCAGATTTCATTTGATTTGCTGAACCGCTTCTTTCGATAACTTTCAAAACATCTTTTTTAAATGCTTCGTCAACTGCTTGTGAAAATCCAAATTGTGCAATAAGTGCAAGTGATAAAGTGATAATAAAATTTTTCATCGTTATTTTTTTGGTTAAAATTTTTATAAAAGTATATTTTTTTTAGTCATTAAACAAAATTATTTATGAAATTATATTAGTACCTAAAAATTATTTTTTGTTACACAATACTCATTTTGCAGGTTCTATATTTATTGGTATTAAATAGGAACATCTTACATTTTGACCGTTTTGTTTTGCTGGTGTCCAATTAGGCGAGAGCTTTAATACTCTAATTGCCTCATTTGCTGTGCCAAAACCTAAATCTTTTTTTACTTCTATGTTGGTTAAGCTTCCATCTTTATCAATAATAAACACAATAAATAACTTCCCTTTTAAACCTGCAACATCGGGAACTTTATAATTTTTAGCAATAAAATTATAAAACTCTCTTATACCTCCTGGATATTCGGGTTTAACTTCGACTATGCTTGAATTATAAACAGATTTGTTTTCTGTTGATATTTCTTTTTCACTTTGTGAAAATAAAATTTGAAATTGAAAAAATAGAATAACTAAAAAAAGTATTTTTTTCATAAAGTATTTTAAGGAATATTCAAATATTTATGAGTTTGCAATGAAACGCGCCATTTTGGATTTTTCATTACATATTCTACAATTAGGGGTGTCATTTCTGTTTTTTTACTCCATTCGGGTTGAAGAAATAAAATGGCATTTTGGTTTACTTTCAGCGCTTGTTCCTCGGCAAATATAAAATCATTTTTATTATATATAATAACTTTCAATTCATCTGCTTTATCATATAAAATTTGTGTTGGTAATTTATTTTTTTTAGGAGAAAGACAAATCCAATCCCAGTTTCCTGATAATTCATAAGCCCCAGAAGTTTCAATATGAACTTTTAAACCTGCCTCTTTTAACTTTTGAGTCAGTACATTCATATCCCACATTAAAGGCTCACCACCTGTGACTACAACTGTATCTGCATATTTTTTGGCATTAGATACTATATTTTCTGTAATTGTTGGCGGATGTAGCGTTGCATTCCAACTTTCTTTAACATCACACCAGTGACATCCAACATCACAACCACCAATGCGAATAAAATATGCAGCTGTACCTGTATAGAATCCTTCACCCTGTATCGTATAAAATTCCTCCATTAGGGGAAGCATTTCTCCTTTTTCGACTGCTGTTTGTATATTTTTATTGAGCATTATAGAATTTAAATTATTTAATTTTTATTGAAAGAAATCCCAAACTAATCCGAAACGGATAATAAAATCGTGATAGGGTGATGTGGGAGTTGCATAAAACCGATTTCCTGTAAAACTTGAATTAAAATGTTCCGCTTTCAAATATATTCTTGTTTGTCGAATTCTACCATTTACAAAAAAATCTAACATTGGGAAATCACCAATTAATTTAGTATTCTGTATAAAAAAATCTCCAACAATTGGATTATAATCACTTTGATAATATTTTGAAAAATAATTTAATATTATTCCTGTTTGGATATATAAAGCGCGTTTAAAAAAATGATTAGAATAATATAATGTATTTCTAGTTGTATATTTCGGGACATTTAATATTGATTCCTCTTGCGAAACATTTTGGTATAAAAAGGTGTTG
Source organism: Flavobacterium sp. (assembly GCA_025351785.1). GTDB lineage: Bacteria > Bacteroidota > Bacteroidia > Flavobacteriales > Flavobacteriaceae > Flavobacterium. The sequence goes on along the minus strand of JANXVF010000069.1, from coordinate 1,265 downwards.
TCTAAAGCCCATTTTTGATACTTAAATTCTTTACTTAATTTTATAGAGGCGTAACTTATAGTATTTGCATATTGTTTTGGCGAAACAAATTGATAATTTGGATCGGCAGAGGTATCGCTAAAATACAAATAATCGTTTAAAGTTGTGAATTTAGCTTCTGCGTTTAACCATTTTGTATTTGCAGAAACCGAGATAGCATTTATCTTTTCGTTTTTAAAATTGTTAACCCAATTGTAATTAAAATAACTACTTTGATTGAGCAAATAGTTAAAGTTAGGAAGCTTGCTAATATTTTGATATTGAAATAAGAAAATTGTAGAATCATCAATCTTATATGAAATTATTGCGTCTAAATTTCGCATTGCCTGTTTTGACACCGAATTTGAATATTTAAAAATACCTTTCCACTTCTTTTTTTGATAATTGTACTCACCTCCAATAGAATTAATGCTTCCTTTTAATGTATTCAAGGTATAAATTTGGCTACTATTTCCTAAACTGACAACAGTAAAAGGATTACTAAAATTATAATTATATATAAAATTTTCTGCAAAAAATTGAAATCTTCCTAAAGTTTTATTTTCAAAAATTACACCTATTTTATTATAGGTTTTGTCATTAAAAGACTGATCAATAATATTTGCTGAAACAAAAGCATTTCCGAAGCGATTAAAAGTTAAAGTTGAATTATTGTTTGTAGATGCTAAAGTGACTTGATTATATTCAAAAAATTTATGTTCATAATTAAATTGATGTGAGAGGTATAAGTTGTTCTCTGAGTCATGAGTATTAATCCTAATATTATGATCTATAAAAAAACGTTTTCCTTTCAAAAGTGTTTTGGCATCCTTAAGATAAACTTGAAGTCTTGCTCTATTTTGAAAAGCTATATCTTCATTTTCAAAATCTTCAACATTTGTAAGTCCACCGTTTTCACCATTTAATATGTCTTGACCAGTAAAATGGAAATTAATATGGTATTTTTCATTTTTGGTAAAATAACTAGTTGTGAATCTAAAATTTCCAGTACTAGACAACTGATTTATATATTTTCCAAGAGAACGCAATCCTTTAAATGCAATAGAAAAATTAAACTGCTTTGAAGTATTCACAGTAATTAGTGCATCAACATTTTGACCTTGTTCCATTACTGTTTTGAAATATAATTCTGTAATTGGTGTCGGAACAGAATAATATTTAATATCCTCTGTCCCTAGATATCCAAACTGCTTTCCAACATAACCAAATTCTGGATAAGTGCTAAA
>JANXVF010000036.1 GCA_025351785.1 Flavobacterium sp. | reverse complement strand
TGCCATAATCCGTGTTTTTTTAACGAATGTATGGTTCTAACATCATGAAAAAGGCAGTAGTTTTTTGGTGGTCAATTTGCACCGAAATCGGGTGGTCAATTTACACTGGAATTAGGTGGTCAATTTGACCGTTTTTTCCACTCGTTTTGTCTGAATTAGATTTTTTACTTTTTAAAAAGTCAATCATTTTATTAGCTTCAATCATTGCAGCATAACAATAGAAGTCTATTTGAATATCAAGTATAAAATCTAAATCGTTTGTTGTTTCAGAATAGCCATTATAATATCTATTGAGCCAATGATTTAATTCTTTATTACTGAACTTTGGGAATTCATCAATAGAAACATTGTATTTTTTTAACCATTTTTCAATAGTTACTTTATCCTTTTCAGCATAAGGCGTTTTCTTAATTTTATCAATTGCAAAGTTTAAATAATCATCTTTTTTGTCATTGCTCAAAAGCAATAAATTTTCAATTATTTCAGTTTCAAGATATGGCACATAATGCACCATACCCTCATATACTAAATCAAAGCAACACTCTTTGACTGCTCTTTCATCACTTATCTCTTTACAAAATACATTTAGATATTCATCTTTGAAAGGTTTCATCGGCAAAGGCTGCTTTGTTGAAATACTGGTTTCTTTGATTTCTTTTTTTGAATTTAAATAAGTAATCAACTCATCAGCATAATGCTTACAGAAATAATAATAAAAATCTGTTTGAACTTGCAAAGCTTTATCCTTTTCGGGAGAAAACTTTTCCATATCATTATAATGTCTATCTATAACAGCTTCAATCTCATTATTTCTATAATTTCTACTAAAAATTTCTTCAATACTTATTTTATATTCATTAAGCCATTTTTGAATATAAGATATGTCAGCATTTTTAGAATAATCTTGCTTTTCAATTTCATTTATTTTGAATTCTATATGATCGTTTCTATTAACCCCTTTCTCTTGAAGTTCCAAAAGAGTTTCAGATTTAATTCTTTTAATACAATCCTCTAAATCAACCATTACACCAATTGCAGTACTCTTTTTTAGAATTGTATAATCATCAATCAATTCACAAAACTTATCAAAATAGGTGTCTTTCTTATTCATTGTACTTACTGGTTGTGATTGTTCGACTTTCAATTTTGCTTTTTTAAGTTTACCAACAGGACTTAAATCTTTAATCTTTTCTAATTCAAAAACAAATCGATGTCCGATGTGAAATAATTTGAAAGGCAAAAAACTTAAAAGTTTATATCGTTGAATATGAAATTCTAAAAAATAATCGCTCGTATTAAATGGAAATACATTTTTAGGGTTATCATCCGAATTTAATTTTTGAATTATACCTTTAATCTCAACATTAGTAGTTGTGCTTGAATAATCTCTTTTTGAAAAAAAGGTTTCTAAAGTTTGCGTGTCGGCATCATCGTATAAAATTGCACAATATCTGGATTTATCATTTTCTACATAAAAATCATTTTTAAGAATGTTCAATTTCACTTTAGCTGCTTGAATATTAAAATTTAAAAACTTTTCAATTTCTTCATTTTTCCTTTTTGAAACCTCTAAATAAATATCAGAAATAGACTTTTGAAAAAGTGATTTGGCATCATTAATTATTTCATTTTGCCTTATTTGAATAAATTCGTGAGTTTGCTCGTAATACTTTTTATCCTGATAATGAACTAACACAAAATGTTTTTCATAATCTACTTCTTCAGCATAAGGTTGTATGATGAAATCTAAATAATAGTTTTCACCCAATAGGTTAATAAAGTTCGTTACATTCTGCATAAAGGATTTTGAAGGCTTAAATATATTAAACTTTATCTTACTTTACTATTTTCATCTTTTTCTCTTCAATATCCTGTTCTTCGTTTTGCTTATTCCAATAGTCTTTTAATTTTTCGGCTTTCTCGGTATTGGTAATTTTAACGTATTTCAAAAATTGAGTTTCTGTTTGATGTCCTGTAACTCCCATAATGGTTAGATTATCTAATTTTCCATATAGATTTGTGGCAAATGAGCGACGACAAATGTGTGATGATACTAATTCCCATTTTTCAAAAATTCCCTCTTCTTTTCGCTTGGTATCTTTGTTTATTTTAGAACCTTGAGTTAATTCTGTGAATTTTGCTACTCTGCACAATTCTTTAACGTGTTCATTGAATTTTTGGTCTGAAATGGCTCTTGGAAATCCGTTTCTTTTTTCTAAAATAGCCTTAACTTGTTTGTGAAGTGGAATTGTTACTGTTTGTCCTGTTTTTTGTGTTTCAATTTCAATATAGCCATTTTTGATATTGGCATCTTTCAATCTTAAAAAATCTGAAATTCTCAATCCTGTACGCAATCCAATTATAAATAAATCCCTTGTGTTTTCTAATCTTTCCACTCCTTTAAAATCGTGATTGAAAATTTTGTTGATTTCTTCATCTTTCAAATAAATACTATCGGCTGTAATTTTTGGAACAAAAAAGTTAGGATGCTCAATATGTGTATGCACCGGCAAACCTTTTAATTTTGCATCTCTGGCAATTGTTTTTACTGTTCCTATATAGTTACCGATTGTTCCTAAATTTATCTTCTGCTCTTGGGATAAGAAATTTATAAATCTATCATAGAAAGTCAAATCTAAATCAGTGAATTTTAGCTTTGTTTTAAAGCGTTCTTCATACTCTTTTAGCTTGTTGAGTGTTGTATTATACTTTGTAATAGTTCCTTTAGCTATCGCCTTATTTTTACCTTTAATTATGCGAGTAGGTGCGTTTTTAATAAACGTATCAATGAAAGGTATGAAAAATATCTGGTCAACGGCTGTTTCGTCAATTGGTCTATTAAAGAAATTTGCAATCTTTTTTCTTAACCAGTGCTTATCTATAAACTCGCCTTTGCTATTGTCTGAATTAAATTCATCAAATATGAATTTTTCAAGCTCTGCAAGTTTTTGATTAACTTCGTCTTTTGTAGTATCATCAGCAGTAAGTTTGACTTTTTGTTTAGCTGCACTCCATTTTTT
>JANXVF010000017.1 GCA_025351785.1 Flavobacterium sp. | reverse complement strand
AAAAAGATTAGCACATAATACGCAACTGAATATTTCGGCGCATCCAAACGCAGGATTACCCAACGCATTTGGACAATACGACCAAACACCAACCGAAATGCAGGCATTAATAAAAGAATATTTACAAGATAATTTAATCAATATCATTGGCGGTTGTTGCGGCACAACTCCAGAACATATTAAAGCAATTGCCGAAGTTGCAGCGCAGTTTAAACCTAGATTAACAAACAACCCTGTCAGAGTTTAAAACTCTGACAGGGTTAATTAAAATAAAATGGTATGAAAAAAAACATAAAAATAATAGCTCTAATATTAGTTGTAATTTCTCTTTTTAGTTGTTCATCAACAGAAAACTGCACCAAAACAATAGTAATTCCTGAGAGAACCATTTATTCGCCATCTGGATCGTTTTACACACCTGCATCAAGTTTACTTGTTCCTTGTGATTATGTTTCAACGCCAATACAAGAACAAGTTCCACTTCAAAACTTTACTTATGAGATATTGAACTTTAATTTCAATCCAAATACAGGGAATAACACTAATAGACTTAAGTTTGATATTAAACTCAATAACTTAAATAATTTTGCTATCAATGGTTTTGCATATATAACTGTTAATGTTGATGGTACTGTTTCCTCTTCTGGCTTTTTAAACGGAGCAACTTCTAGTTGTAGTCAAATAAGCCCGAACTCAAATTGTATTTTTTCTTACGATAAAGAGTCTTCATTAATACAAGGTACTATTCAATCAATACAAATAACAGATGTTAAATATTTTTTAGCAAACTAAAAATTAGGTAGATAATGCATCACAATTCAAACCCAGAAAATCAGAATTAGTAACAAATTAAAATCTGTGAAAATCCTTTTAATCTGTGGCTAAAAATAAAAAAGATACTGAATAAATTCAGCATACAAATGTCAAGAACAAACAAAATAAATTTACAACTTTCAGGTTTAGAACCGCTTTTCATTACCGAAGAATCAATCTTTGTGAATGTTGGCGAACGCACTAATGTTACAGGCTCGCGTAAATTTCTAAGATTAATAAAAGAAGAAAACTACAACGAAGCACTTTCAGTAGCAAGAGAACAAGTAGAAGGTGGCGCACAAATTATCGATGTCAATATGGACGAAGGAATGTTGGACGGCGTTTATGCTATGACGAAATTCCTAAATCTAATCGCTGCCGAACCAGATATTGCAAGAGTTCCCGTTATGATTGATTCATCTAAATGGGAAATTATCGAAGCTGGATTAAAAGTTGTGCAAGGAAAAGCAGTTGTAAATTCCATTTCTCTAAAAGAAGGAAAAGAAACATTTATTCATCACGCCAAATTAATTAAACGATATGGCGCAGCAGTAATCGTAATGGCATTTGACGAAAAAGGTCAAGCCGATACTTACGAAAGAAGAATTGAAATTTGCAAAAGAAGTTATGACATTCTGGTAAACGAAGTTCATTTTCCAGCACAAGATATTATTTTTGATCCAAATATTTTTCCGGTAGCAACTGGAATGGATGAACATAAATTAAATGCTTTAGATTTTTTTAGAGCTACAAAATGGATTCGTGAAAATCTTCCTTTTGCTAATATTTCTGGCGGTGTAAGCAACGTTTCGTTTTCGTTTCGAGGAAATGATACCGTTCGTGAAGCAATGCACTCGGCGTTTTTATATCATGCCATTCAAAACGGAATGACAATGGGAATTGTAAACCCAGAAATGCTGGAAATTTACGATCAAGTTGATAAAACACTTTTAGAACATGTTGAAGATGTACTTTTAAACCGAAGAGACGACGCAACCGAACGATTATTAGATTTAGCCGAAACCTTCAAAGGCGATTACAAAGTAAACGAAAAAGCAATTGCCGAATGGCGAAATGGTTCGTTTCAAGAACGATTAACACATTCATTAGTAAAAGGAATTGACGAATTTATAGAAATTGATGTTGAAGAAGCCCGAGCAAATTCGGCGAAAGCCATTGAAGTTATTGAGGTGAATTTAATGGCAGGAATGAATGTTGTAGGAGATTTATTCGGAAGCGGAAAAATGTTTTTGCCACAAGTTGTTAAATCAGCTCGTGTAATGAAAAAAGCAGTTGCATATCTTTTGCCATTCATCGAAGCCCAAAAAGACGGAAAATCATCATCGGCAGGAAAAGTGTTAATGGCAACCGTAAAAGGCGATGTTCACGATATTGGAAAAAATATTGTTGCGGTTGTTTTGGGTTGTAATAACTTTGAAATCATCGACTTAGGAGTTATGGTTCCCCCAGAAAAAATTATTCAGGCAGCAATTGAGCATAATGTAGATATCATTGGATTGAGCGGATTAATTACGCCGTCATTAGACGAAATGGTGTATTTGGCAAAAGAATTAGATAAATTAAATATTTCAATTCCTATTATGATTGGTGGCGCAACAACTTCTCGTGCACATACTGCTGTGAAAATTGCACCAGAATACAAGCAAACAGTTGTTCACGTAAACGATGCTTCTCGTGCAGTAACGGTGGCAAGTAATTTATTGCAAGCCGAAACAAAAGAAGGTTATGTTAAAGCAATTCGAGAAGAATATGACAAGTTGCGTGATGGCTATTTGAATAGAAGTAGAGATAAAAATTTCCATTCAATTGAAGCTGCTCGTAAAAATAAATTGAAATTGGATTGGGATAATTTTACGCCAATAAAACCAAATTTTATCGGAACAAAAACAGTTGAAGTGGAACTTTCGGAATTGGTAGATTTTATCGATTGGACACCATTTTTTAATTCGTGGGAATTGTATGGAAAATATCCTGCGATTTTGACCGATGAAATTGTAGGCGAACAAGCAACCAATTTATTTGCCGATGCACAAGAAATGTTGCAACAAATGGTGTCCGAAAAATGGTTGACTGCCAAAGGAATTCTAGGAATTTTCCCTGCAAATACTATTAACGATGATGATATTTTAGTCGAAAGTCAAAAGTCAAAAGTCGAAAGTATAGAACCAACAACTAATAACCAGCAACCGATAACCTTTCTAACTCTAAGACAACAAGCTCAAAAAACTGCTGGCGCACCAAACATTGCCTTAGCCGATTTTATTGCTCCAAAAGATTCTGGAAAGCAAGATTACATAGGCTGTTTTTGTGTTTCAACAGGTTTTGGAGTCGATGAAAAAGCAGCAGAATTTGAGAAACAATTAGACGATTATAATTCGATAATGGTAAAAGCACTTGGCGATAGATTTGCAGAAGCATTTGCCGAATATTTGCATTTAAAAGTGCGAAAAGAAATTTGGGGTTACGCATCAGACGAAAATTTATCCAATCAAGATTTAATTTCAGAAGAATATAACGGAATTCGTCCTGCGCCAGGTTATCCTGCATGTCCAGACCATTTAGAAAAACCAATAATCTGGAAATTATTGAATGTCGAACAAGAAATAGGAGTAACGCTTACCGAAAGTATGGCAATGTGGCCAGCATCTTCGGTTTCGGGATATTATTTTGCAAATCCGCAAAGTAAATATTTCGGACTCGGAAAAATAAAAGAAGATCAAGTAATAGATTACGCCAAACGTAGAGGAATTTCTACCGAAATGGCAACCAAATGGCTTTCGCCGAATATAGCAGATTAGTTAAAACTGTAAACTGTATATTGTAAAAAAGTAGTAACAGAATTTGGGTTTAATAATAAAAATTCATTTTCCCTCGATACAATACACAACAATACAATTTACAACAATACAATATACAATTTTAGAAAAATGAAAGTAACGCAACACATAGAAAACGCCAACGGAAAACCATTATTTTCTTTTGAAATTCTTCCGCCTTTGAAAGGACAAAATATCCAGTCTATTTTTGATAGTATTGATCCGTTGATGGAATTCAATCCGCCATTTATTGATGTAACGTATCATCGTGAGGAATATGAATTTAAGGAATTGCCAAGCGGATTATTACAAAAGAAAATCGTAAAAAAACGTCCCGGAACGGTTGGAATTTGTGCGGGAATTCAAAATAAGTATTCAGTAGATGCTATTCCACATATTTTATGTGGCGGATTTACAAAAGAAGACACCGAAAATTTATTGATAGATTTAGATTTCCTCGGAATCAATAATGTGGTAGCTATGCGTGGTGATGCGCTAAAAACGGAAACGTATTTTAAACCAGAAAAAGATGGAAATGAGTATGCGTCAGATTTAGTATTCCAAATAAATAATTTGAATAACGGAATATATTTAGATGAAGATTTGCAAAATTCTGCTTCAACCAATTTTTGTATTGGCGTAACTGGTTATCCTGAAAAGCATATGGAAGCACCAAGTTTAGACAGCGACATACATTTTACAAAACTTAAAATTAAAAATGGTGCCGATTATATTGTAACCCAAATGTTTTTTGACAACAAAAAATTCTTTGATTTTGTAGATAAATGCCGTGCTGCGGGAATTACGGTTCCAATAATTCCTGGATTAAAACCTATTGCAACCAAGAAACAGTTGAATTTAATTCCGCATCGTTTTTCTTTAGAATTGCCAGATGATTTAATCATGGCTGTTGTAAAAGCAAAAGACAACGATCATGTGAAACAAATCGGGATTGAGTGGTGCAGACAACAAAGTAAGGAACTTATTGATGCAGGAATTCCTGTTTTACATTACTACTCAATGGGGAAAGCTGAAAATATAAAGGCAATTGCAGAAGCTCTTTTTTAAAAAAGAGAATTTTTAATATTCTAATTTTCGCTTTTAGAATATGTTTTTTTCTTATATTTTCTAGATTTTCCATTTTTATACCCAATTTTGTACGCAACAAAGGAGGGGATAATAATGATAGCAAGAATTAGTATAATATAAAAAAAAATTTCAAACAATCCGAATCTATGCATTTTTAAGTATTAGATTACAAAAGTACTAAAAAAATAAAACTTTGAAAAATTATTTTGCAGATTCGGGCTTATCTAGTAGCCCTGATTGAGTCTTTGTTTGAGCTCTTATCTTGTTTCGTTCTTAAAAACGAGACAAGATAAAGCGAGAGACGAAAGCAGGAATTACAAATATCGAAAATGCTGTTACCATTAGCTCCAAAAAAAAATCTCACCAATACTGATGAGATTTTTGAATTTAGTTACAAAATAATTTTTAAAGAATTAACATCGCGTCGCCATAAGAATAAAATTTATAACCTTCTTTTATAGCTTCTTCATAGGCTTTTTTCATTAAATCGTGACCACAAAAGGCAGATATCATCATTAATAATGTTGATTTTGGAGTATGAAAATTTGTTACCATACTATCTGCAATACTAAAATCGTGGGGTGGAAAAATAAATTTGTTTGTCCATCCTTCAAAAGGATTTAACTGTCTAGCCGACGATACAGAACTTTCGATAGCTCGCATAGATGTTGTGCCAACGCAACATACTTTTTTCTTTTTAGCTTTTGCATTGTTAACAATATCGCAAGCTTTTTGAGTTATTTTTAGCTCTTCAGAGTCCATTTTATGTTTAGACAAATCCTCTACTTCAACGGGATTAAAAGTTCCTAAGCCTACGTGAAGGGTTACTTCGGCAAAATCAATTCCTTTAATCTCTAGTCTTTTTAAAAGATTTTTTGAAAAATGTAAACCAGCAGTTGGTGCTGCTACAGCTCCTTCTTCTTTAGCATAAATAGTTTGATAACGTTCTTTATCGTCTTCGTTAACTTCTCTATTTATGTATTTTGGGATAGGTGTTTCGCCAAGTTCTGTAAGTTTATTTCTAAATTCTTCATAAGACCCATCATACAAAAAGCGTAGGGTTCTTCCTCTTGAAGTTGTGTTATCGATAACTTCGGCAACTAATGAATCATCATCGCCAAAATATAATTTATTTCCAATTCTGATTTTTCGAGCAGGATCTACCAAGACATCCCAGAGACGTTGTTCTGAATTTAATTCACGAAGTAAAAAAACCTCGATTCGTGCTCCTGTTTTTTCTTTATTTCCAAACATTCGTGCCGGAAAAACTTTTGTATTATTTAACACAAAAACATCGCCGTCGTCAAAATAGTTAATGATGTCTTTAAACATTTTATGATCTATAGAACCTGTTTTTCTGTCTATTACCATTAAACGAGATTCATCTCTGTTTTCTGCTGGATATTCTGCTAATAATTCTGGTGGAAGGTGGAATTGAAAATGAGATAATTTCATATTAAATAATTAGTGGATTGTGAATTGTGAATAGTTATTAGTAAATAGTGATTAGAATTTTTATTTACTAATTTTTTTTCTGGTGCAAATATACGATTGTGAGATAGGCGATGTCAAGTGTTTGGGTGTTTATTTTCTGAAAAGGTTTTCTGACAGTAGTTTACAAGAGTTTTAGTATAAACTAAAGTTTAGAAATTTGAAATCCAACCGCTTTCAAATCATCCCAAAAAGTAGGATATGACTTCGAAACAACTTCGGCATTTTCAATAATTATTGGAACTTTTAGCGCTAGAGGTGCAAACGCCATTGCCATTCGGTGATCGAGGTAGGTACTTATTTTTATATTAGAATTTAAAGTATCAGATTGCCTCATTGTAAAAGAATCATCTGTTATTGATATGTTTGCTCCAAGTTTTGTGAGTTCGATTTTTAATGCCTCAAGTCGGTCAGTTTCTTTAATTTTTAAGGTGTGAAGTCCTATTAAATTACATGACAAACCTAATCCAAAACAGGTAACAGCTATGGTTTGGGCAATATCGGGAGCATTGTTTAATTGTAAATTTTGATTTGTGATTTGTGAATTATTGATTTTTGAAATAGTTATAGAATTGTTGTCATTGAAAATCGTTTCAACTCCGAAGTTTTTATAAATTTCTACTAAAATTGCATCTCCTTGCAAACTGTTTTGTTTGTAACTAGATAATGTAATTTGTGTTCTAATTTCTGACAATGCTATTATAGAATACCAATATGATGCAGAAGACCAATCGGATTCTATTGTAATTTTTTTAGATAACATTTCGACTGCGCTCGATGTGACTGTAATTCTATTATTAGTAAAAGAAGTTTCTATACCTATTTCGTTTAATAATGCTAAGGTCATTTTGATGTATGGAATTGATGTGATTTCACCTTCGAGTGTTAATTCTAGACCATTTTCTAGTTTTGGTGCGATTAGTAATAAAGCCGAAATATATTGGCTACTCACATTTGCAGGGAGCGAAACTTTAGATTTTTTCAGTTTTTTTCCGATGATTTTTATGGGTGGAAATCCATTGTTTTCTTCATAAGATATTGAAGCTCCAAGTTGATTTAGTGCCTCAACAAGAATTTTGATAGGTCGTTCCTTCATTCGAGATGATCCTGTCAAAATCACTTCTTTACCTTCCTGAATGGCAAAAAAAGCAGTTAGAAATCTCATGGCTGTTCCTGCATGGTGAACGTCAAAAAGTTGTGGCACTTCGACTGCGCTCAGTGTGACAGAAGTTGGAAGTTGGAAGTCTTGCAAAATACTAATCATCACCTCAGAATCATCTGAATTGGATGTGTTTTCTATAGTAATATTTGGATACAAAGCTTGCAACAACAACAATCTGTTGGTTTCCGATTTGGAGCCAGTGATTTTGATTGCCGATTGAAGCTTATTTATTTTTGAATTTTGAAGGAGTAAATTCATATTTATTTCAACTTATCGTTGTTTTTATGACGCTCTTTATCTCTGATTGATTTCAAATTAAGTTTTTTATCAAATGCTTCTTGAAGGTCTATTCCTGTTTGATTGGCGAGACACAAAACTACAAAAACTACATCGGCAAGTTCTTCGCCAAGGTCTTTGTTTTTATCACTTTCTTTTTCAGATTGTTCTCCATACCGGCGTGCAATGATTCGTGCCACTTCGCCAACTTCTTCGGTAAGTTGCGCCATGTTTGTTAATTCGTTAAAATAACGAACACCGTGAGTTTTTATCCAGTTGTCGACTTCTAGTTGGGAATTTTTTAGGTTCATGTTAATTTTTTTTTATCCCTAACAGGGTTCAAAACCCTGTTAGGGATAGTTTCACTATTAGGGATAAGTTCAAAACCCTATTAGGGATAAGTTTCAAATCGTGTTAGGGTTGATAGATTGTTAATATTCAATTAATAAATTACTAATTTCGTTTATACTTTGTTGCTGGTTGTGAAAATAAATAAAGTTTTCTAAATCGTTAAATAATTCTAATACTTCTGCTCTCATGAGTTTTGTTGGCTTATTTGATATAACCGAATCGTAAGATGACCAAGGATATAAACTCATTTGTTTAACAAAGCCATGATGTACAGGATTATTATGAATATAAAATATTAACTGTTGAAGATATTTTTCATTGGTAACTAATTTTCTTTCAAAAGTATTTTCAAATAAACTTCCTGTTCTATTATGTCTTTTATTTATGGCTTGCGTGTAGGCATTAAACAAATGCGAAAACTGTCTTGGTGCATCAATAACTTTCGGTTTTTGGGTAGTTGAATAATGCAACTCATTTTCGTTTATTTCTGATTTTTCTTTAATTCGGACTAAGATATGAAAATGATTTTTTAATAAACACCAAGCAAAAGTCTCGGCAATTGGTTCTATATATTTAGCGTACAACCTTAGAAAATGATAGTAACTTTCGTTTTCTAGAAACACATCAATTCCGTTATTGCCACGATTGTATATGTGATAATAATTTCCGTGAAGTATTGGTTGTTTTTGTTCCATTTATTTTTTATTTCTAACCCTAACAGGGTTTTAAACCCTGTTAGGGTTAGTTAAGGTTAAATTAAAACTTACTCTTTCAAAAAACCATATTCATACACTTTTGGTTTTATTTTATCGGCTATAACTGCTAGCTTACTTCTAAGATTAGCAATAAGTTGGGTGTAAGTTACGTCTTCGCTTTTAGAATTCATTCTGCCTTTGTCGTTTCTACCTTGAAAATATTCGCGAATGTCATATAAAGAAGCGTTTACATTATATTTGTTATTGCGAACTTGTGAAGCAATCTTGTGATAATAGCTCCATAATTCTCGACCGGCATCAAAAACGGCTGTGGCTTCGATAGAGAATTGTAACGGCTGTAACTCTTTTAACGCTAACAGGGTTTCAAACCCTGTTAGCGTTGTTTTTTCTGAAAACAAATCGGTAGTTTGTATCTCTTGTTTTATTTTACCTTTCATAAAATTGGTCATAAAGTTACTTTCAAACTTGGCTTGGGCGTTTACTTCTTGCTCGGTAAAGGGTATCCAATGGTTGGTGCCAAATTGACTTTGAATATTATTTCCTAAAAGAGAAAAAGCCAAACAATCGTTTTGAAATTCATTATCAGTTTTCCATCCATCATTAGGATTAAGAAATTGATCTCTATCGTTTAACCAATTTGCTTTAATTGATTTACGAACGGAAAAGTATATTGAAACAGGAATTAAGTTTTTTTTATTAATCCAAATACCTCTTGGATTAGGCAATTGTTCTTTGGTATTTAAGATGTAAACAATGTTATTATGTTGAAAATCATTCCCATTAATTCCATCCATAAAACCAATATTATTTTCATTAGTGGTTTTATAAATTGAAATAAATTTGTTTATGTATTGGTCTTTTGATAATGTGAATAATCCTTTTGTTCCTATAAAAGTTGAGTTTTTATCATAAATATCAGTTGATACATTTGTAAATATTTCTTTTTTATTCGAATTCCAAATTTTAAAACCAATTGGAAATTGACCTTTAACGTTATCAAAAGTATCTGCGGGCGCTAAAAACATTTTCTCTAATTTTGCTTGAAAATGATTTTTAAGACTCAAGAAAGCAGAACCCTGCAGAATTTTCAAAGTTGAAAATTCTGCAATTATAACTCCATTTATTTCTGAATAAATTCTGATTAAAAATTGAGCAAAAAGTTCTCTTCCAGCTGTGCCAAGAATTGAACTATATTTAGCGTGTGTCTTTGTTTGATTTACTCCTACTTTTCCTTTTTCAGCTTTACTTGAAACTTCCGCATACGGCGGATTAATATAAACCACTAACTTCTTCCGCTTTTCTTCATTATTAATAATGTCTTGCAAACTTTGGGGCAATTTAGTAAACTCATCATTTAAAAAATCAAACTGAAACACATTGTTCTTGAGCAAGTTTGCGCCATGATCTATACGTTCGTGCATTACCTTTACATCGGCTTGGTCTAGCGTGCTGGCGTAAATGTTGTACTTGTTGGTCAATCCGGCAAGAAGGTTTCCGGTTCCTGCGGCACAATCCCAAATATAATAGTCGTCTTGCCAGTTTTCGCCTAGATAATCGGTTAAATATTTTTGTGATAACTCAACCCAAATGCGTGGTGTAAAAAATGCGCCTTTGCGTTCGCGAATGTCTTGTGGCACTAGTAAATCGCGGCGTTCTATGATATAATCTTGAAATTCCTTAACTGGTGGTCGTTTATAACGTTTCCAGAAATGTGAATAGGTGTCTTTGTTTTTTAACCTTATGGTGGCATCAAACATTTGCTTGATGTTTTCTTTGGCAATTTTATACCCTTGGTTTTGAAACATTACAAACAAATTTTCACGAATAGACAAATCGTCTTCAATGTTTTGGGTGTCTTTGTCGTCTACAAATAAATCGGCCAAATAGAAATCGCTGTCTACGATATTGGCTTTTTTTAATTCGTCCCAATTTACATCAATAATGGGTTTTACAATTTCTAGCCAACGTAAATATATGGGAATGAAGTTGTTTTTATCAATCTTTAATTTGCTTGTTGTAGTGGCTTTGGCTACATTATTTTTTATAAATGCTTGAAGTTCTTTTTGGTCTTTTTCATAATCATAAACATAGGTATTTTGCTTTAATGTAGCTTCTATACGTTGTTTAATTAGCTGAAATTCTTTGGTTTCGTGATTGCTCGGTGTCACGTTCCAATTAAAATCGTTTAGGTAAAAAATATCTTGTATGTTAATGTAAGGTACAAATGCTATTTTTTTAAAATCGAAAGCACCCAAAAAAGCTGGTGGCATGGTTTTATCAAAAGTTCTAGCCTTGCCAATAGTTAAAATGAGTTGCACAAACATAGTCGTTACATCAAAATTGCCTGTTTTGGCTTCTGCCCAAAGCAATGGAGTGCGACCAAATAAATTGTCTTGTTGCGGGAAAACGGTAAAATCGATATTGCCAAGAATTTCGGTAGTGTCAAATTGTTTGAACCAATCGGCGCCAACTTTGTTTTTTAATTCTTCTTCGCGAATGTTTGAGTATCTCATAGTGATACAAATATAAAAATAATTGTGAAATTTTGGTGGCGGGTTTTGGGTTTCGGGGTTTAAACAATTACTGTAAAACCTTAAAAACCCCAAGTTTGGCGTTGTGTAACCCAAGTTTGGAGTTGTTTAACCCAAGTATGGCGTTATGAACTCCAAGTTTGGGGTCGAGAAACTCAAATTATAGGTTGTAGTTTGCCAAATTTGGCGTCATGAACCCAAAATTTGGCGTTGGGAACCCCAAATTATAGGTTGTACTACGCCATGCATGGCCTAATTTACCCCATCCATGGTATAATCAACGCCATGCATGGGGTTTTTATTATTTTTTTGATATGGTTTTGTTATAATTGTGTTCTGTAAAAAAAGAACACAGTTTTAAAGAAGCATTTTAAATTGAAATAGGAATTATAATTTGAAGTGGTTTTTTCTAAATTTTCTTGGAAGTAATGTTGAATTTGAAAAACAATGAATAATTTTATCAAATTCTTTATCTATTAATTTTCCTTTAAATTCAATATCTTCAATTTGATAGGTAGAGAGTAAATTAGTTTCTGTTTCATCAAAAACATGTTGAGCATAGAGGTAAGTATCTAATTGAAAAGAAAATTGTTTATCAGTCACAACAATATCTTTTGGGATTTAGTAACAGCAGATACACTTTTCAGGAAAAGAAATACAACCATGACTTTTTTCAATATTTGAAGGTAACGATTCAACTTTGGTGGGTAGTATTGCAGCAATAAAACCTTTGTCGATAGTTTTTAAAACTAAAAAGAATTTGTTTTTAGGTTCGTTTCCGTTTTTGAAAATGTAATCTTTAAAATAATATAGATTTCCTTTCTCGAACATCTTTACTGTTGATTTAAAGATGCTGTAAAATTCAAAAACTCTAAGTGATCATTATAAAAAGCTAATTTATTTTCATCATGAGAAACCAAATCAGCAAAATCAATTTTGATATCTGTTGAATTTATTTTTTCATTTAAAAGATCCTCTAAAACTCCTTTCTTTTTAGCTGTAGTATACCAAAGAGAATTTTTTTGATGCGTATAGTCAACTAGATAATTTGTGTTTTTCCCTGAAAAAGTAGATACAATTTCATCAAAAATAGCTATATCAGAATCTGAAAACTCATCATCATTAAAACTATTTATTGGAGAAACGTGAGTTGCATTGTTTATCACTTCAGATTTAATATAATCTTTTAAAAGAGAAGCTCCATCATTAAACTCTATATACAAATCTTGACAAACTGGACCATATTTCCAGATTTCATATTGCAAATTAAACATTGGAAAACCACGTTTTTTCACAGAATATTCATCTAAAATATAAACAAGTTTCAATAAACTTGTTTTTGGTAGAAATCCCATTTTTTCTATCAAATAAATCAAACCATTCCCTAGTTTATCTATTTGGCTACGTGAATATTTGTTGTTGATTGTCATATTTTTTTAAAATAGTTAAAATGTTGATTTACAAAAACATAAACTAATTAGGGAGTGCAAATATAATATCATTTGCACTAAATTTTAATAAAAGTATGAATTATTAATTAAAATACTTTTAAAATATGCAAAATACTTTCAAAATAGGTTATTTAAAAACTTGTTAACCCTTATTTTTTGTATCAATAATTATAGTGACTGGACCATCATTTACAAGTGCTACTTTCATATCGGCACCAAATTGTCCGGTATGCACTTTTTTTTCACTAATTTCTAATTCCATTTGAGAAACAAAATTTTTGTAAATTGGGATGGCAATTTCTGGTTTTGCGGCTTTTATATATGATGGTCGATTTCCTTTTTTGGTTTGAGCATGAAGTGTAAATTGACTTACAATAATAACATCGCCATCAATGTTTTTTAATGACAAATTCATTACATTGCTTTTTGCTCCCTCTCCTTTGGGGAGGTCTGGGGAGGGGTTTGCAAAAATGCGAAGATTGGCAATTTTTGAGGTTAACCAAATAATATCGTCTTGAGAATCAGTGTCTTCAATTCCTATTAAAATTAACAATCCCGAATTAATTGAAGCAACAACTTGATTTTTTATTGTTACTGATGCAGATGTTACTCTTTGGATTACGGCTTTCATTAGCTTTTAACTCTTTTAACCCAATCAGGGTTTTAAACCCTGATTGGCTTTGGCTTATTTCCTACTATCATCACTTGCAATTCGATCGTCATTGTAAATATCGGTTCTATAATGATCTTCGTCGCCTTCAAGAATTTTTAGATAGCTGTTGTATCGTGTCCACGAAATTTTGTCTTTTTCTAATGCTTTTTTTATGGCGCAATGTGGCTCTTCTTTGTGCAAACAATTATTGAATTTGCACTGATCTTTCAACTTGAAAAATTCGGGAAAATAGCCACTTATTTCCTCTTTTTCCATATCTACAATCCCGAAACCTTTAATTCCCGGAGTGTCAATAATTTTTGCTCCAAAAGATAAATCATACATTTCTGCAAAAGTTGTAGTGTGTTGCCCTTGCATGCTTTGTTCAGAAATGGTTTTGGTTTTTAAATGTAAACTGGGCTCTAATGCGTTGACCAAAGTTGATTTTCCTACACCAGAATGCCCAGAAAACATCGTAGTTTTGTTTGTCATCAGTGCTTTTAATTCTTCTATCCCCGTATTTTGAGTAGCAGAAACGCGCAAACATGTATATCCAATTTCTTGATAAACGTGTTGCATAAATAGTTGCTCATTTTGTGTAGCGGTATCTAACGTATCAATTTTATTAAATACTAATACAGTTTCTATATGATAGGCTTCGGCAGTAACTAAAAATCGATCAATAAAATTAAAGGTTGTTGGCGGGTTGTGAACGGTGATTAACAAAAAAACACGATCAATATTTGAGGCAATAATATGCATTTGATGTGAAAGATTAACCGATTTGCGAACGATATAATTTTTCCTGTTATGAATAGCATTTATAGATCCCGTTCGTGCATCAGAATTTTCGTCAATTTCATAATCTACAACATCTCCTACTGCAATTGGGTTTGTACTTTTAATCCCTTTGATGCGGAATTTTCCTTTGATGCGACATTCCATAAAATCGCCAGCGTCAGATTTTACAGTATACCAGCTTCCGGTAGATTTATAAACGATTCCTGTCAAAATAAGTTGTGAATTATGAATTATAAGTTATGAAACGCAAAAGTAGTATTTTCTAATTTACAATTTACAAATCACAATTGGTTAATAATTTTCTCCTGATGGCTTATGCTCTCTTGGTGAATCGCTTTAAAAATTTTTAAAATAAATTCTTCACTCAATCCTTTATCTTCTCCTTCAAGTATCATTTTTCCTAAAATTTCGTTCCAACGCTTGTTTTGAAGTACAGCTACATTTTTAGCTTTTTTTAAGGCACCTATTTGCTCTGCCACCTTCATCCTATTGCCTAATATTTCTAATAATTTACTATCGGCAATATCAATATTTGCCCTAAGTTTTATCATATCAGTGTTATAATCGTCTTCTTCGGTAGTTTGCTGTTTAACTTTTAGCGCTATAAAAATTTGTTTTAAAACTGTTGGCGTAACTTGCTGTGCGGCATCACTCCAGGCATTGTCGGGGTCGGTATGCGTTTCTATAATAAGTCCGTCATAGTTTAAATCGAGTGCTTGTTGCGAAACTTCTTGAATCATATCTCTACGACCTGTAATGTGCGAAGGATCGCAAATTAGTGGCAAATTAGGAAAACGACTTTGTAACTCAATGGCAATTTGCCACTCGGGTATATTTCTATATTTTGTTTTTTCATATGTCGAAAACCCTCTGTGTACAGCACCTAAATTTTTGATTCCGGCATTATACAATCGTTCGATTCCACCTATCCAAAGTGACAAATCTGGATTTACAGGATTTTTTATTAATACAATTTTATCAGTATTCTTTAAAGCATCAGCTATTTCCTGAACGGCAAACGGATTTACGGTTGTTCGAGCTCCTATCCAAAGCACATCTATATCGTGTTCTATGGCCAATTTAACATGTGTTGCATTTGCTACTTCTATTGCCATAAGCAAGCCAGTTTCGGCTTTAGCTTTTTGTAACCATTTTAATCCTATTGCGCCAACGCCTTCAAAACCACCAGGACGGGTTCGTGGTTTCCAAATTCCTGCTCGAAAAATACTCACATCCGAATTTTTTAATTCGTGTGCAATTTTTAAAACTTGATCTTCGGTTTCGGCACTACATGGTCCAGCAATTACTAAAGGGTGTGTTAGCTTAAAATCGTCTAACCATTTTCTGTTTTCTGTTGTAATATTCATACTTTTTTGTCTTTTGCAAAATTATTGTTTTTTATTTTATATTTAATTGTTTATAATTCAAATTTTATCAATCGCTTACTGTATTTCGCATCTTGCTTCTTTAAAAAAAAATTGTGTTACCAACACAAATACAATAAAAATTTCAGAACCTTTTTTGTAGATATAAAACTGTTAAAAATACAGATAGATAAAGTTTTTATATAAATTACTACATTTGCTAAAATTACTTTAACCATGTCAATAGAAGTTAAAAATATTTCTAAAAGTTATGGTGCTCAAAAAGCACTTGACAATGTTTCTTTTTCTGTAAAAAAAGGCGAAATAGTAGGTTTTTTGGGTCCAAATGGTGCAGGAAAATCAACGTTAATGAAAATATTAACAACCTACATCACAGCAGATTCTGGTACTGCGTTGATAAATGAAAATGATGTAATTACAAACCCAAAAGCAGTGCAACTTTCTGTAGGATATTTAGCCGAACACAACCCGTTGTATCTCGATTTATATGTAAGAGAATATTTAGAATTTAATGCCTCTGTATACAAAATTTCGAAAGCCAGAATCGAAGAGGTTATTGTTTTAACAGGATTATCGCCCGAGAGTCACAAAAAAATAAGTCAATTATCAAAAGGATATCGACAACGTGTAGGTTTAGCAACAGCCTTACTTCATAACCCAACTGTGTTGATTCTTGATGAGCCTACAACAGGTTTAGACCCAAATCAACTTGTAGAAATAAGAGAATTGATTCGAAATATTGGAAGTGATAAAACTGTATTTCTATCGACACACATCATGCAAGAAGTAGAGGCAATTTGTGATCGTGTAATAATTATAAATGAAGGAAAAATTGTAACCGACAAACGTTTAGACTCCTTAATTTCTGAAAATAAAGAGCAAATTATTGAAGTGGAATTTGACTATAAAATTGAGGAGGAAGCCATCAAGAGGATCCCAAATATTAAATCGTATAAAAATACATTCGATATGACTTGGGAATTAACATTTGAAACTACCAAAGACATGAGACCTGCAGTTTTCGATTTTGCACATGACAACGGTATGAAAACATTGCAACTGAACCAGAAAAGTAAAAATTTGGAAGTTTTGTTTCGGGAAATGACAAAAAAATAGGTATTTGTAGCCTATTTTTAAACTCTAGTTATAAATAACATGACCTTGATATAATTCTTGAACCGTTACAATAGGCGGATTATTTTTTAAAATAATATTTCCCGTACTCACCATTTTCCCAGATATGCTTAACATTGGTTTTAAAATCATATCGTTTGATCCTCTGTGGTATACAGCAATATTTTGAACAGTCAAATTTGGAGCTTCGATACGACTATCTCCAGCATAAAAATTAAACGATGCAGTAGTTACGAAGCCTGACAAATAAAATCGAGCTACATTATTAGTTTCAACATTTAATTCTGAATTATTTACCGTAACAAAAAAATCGCCAGTTCCTGCTCCGGGAGTAAAATCGCCGTTTTCATCTAATGCAAAAAGTTTTAAAGTCGGAAATGTCAAAACGCCGTTTGAACTAATATTTCTGTCAGTTTTCGAATAAATTTCTTCTAATTTTGGTGTGGTTACATATACAATTGTTTGTCCATATTGGCGCAACCAATTGCATTTTGTATTATCGTTGAGTATCAAATTTGTTCCAACTTTTAAAACCTCAATGTTATCAATTAAATTACTCCCAGATTTAATCGAAACTTTAAAAATAGGACCTTCGGTTATGACTAATTCAATTCCTCTGTTAACAGTTATTCGTTTAATAGAGTCTGTTGGCATGAAACCCACAACTGGGTAGTCACGAGTAACTATTTCCCCAGTCGATTCGAAACACTCGCTAGGTTTTTCACACGAAATGAAAAGCAAAATAATTATAATGATACTAAAAATTTTCTTCATTTCCCTTTTTTTACAATCTATAATCGATACCAAATTCTAACGCCTCAGCAAAAAATAAATGTGTTTTAACATCAAATCCAACAGCTACTTTTTTTGAAATATAATATTTTAAACCTACTCTATCATACATCGAAATATCCTCTTTAAACGGTCGATAAATATAATAACCTATTTGAGTACTTATCGAAATTTTATTCACAAAAAGTTCGTGTCCTACAAAAATACCTACTCGCTTATAATCGGTATTTGAATCGATATTCAATTCAGGAAAAGCAACCGATTTATATTTTATATAATCCTTAATGCTCGTAGTCAAAAACAATTCGCTTCCTAGTTGCAAGCCACTTTTACGGTTCAATCGCTTGTCGGCATAAATTCCGAAATGATAAAAAGGATGTTGACCACTATTAATTATCGGACTTTCGTTTATTCCTGTTTTAAAAAATAAATCAATGTGCACGGCTTCGACACAATTTTTTTTCAATCTTAAACTATCGGTATCTATTGTGTTTTTAGTGTCAAAATTATAACATAAACCCAAATTCAAGAGATAAGTATTTATGCCACTGTTTGGAGTTTTAATTCTACCATTAGATGAGTGTGTAAATAAAATTCCGCCTTCAAATCCAATATTTCCTATCAATTTTTCTTGCTTAAAGCTAAGACCAATGTTTGTATTTGATAATAATTCTGTGCCAAATGCCTTGTTTTTACTATTAAATTCTTTGTTATAAGGATTTGTGGCATACGTTATACCCTGCGACAACAATAATTTTAAATGCCTATTGAGAAAATAAAAATTATATAATCCTCCGGTTGCATAACTCCGGCCTAAAAATTCATTATTATAATTTTGATATAAAAAATAAACTCCATAATCAGGAAAATTAAAAGCACTATGCCATTCTCTATTACCATGGGTTTTCATCAAAGCGCTTACCATAAAACCTTCTGGATGTCCTTGCAAATGATATAAATCTGAAGTGTGAGGCAAAACATTTCCTCTAAAATAAGTAATTTCCAAAGCACCACTATCAGCATGTTTTTGTCCCAAACAAATACCAAAAACAAAGCACAACATTAAAAACGACTTGTTCATTTAGTAAAAATAATTTTCGCAAATATAATCGAAATTCTATCAGTTTTCTATTGATAATCAGGAGCATAAACTTGGGGCATTTTCAATCGACTCATTACCTGCCACAGCAAGTCGCTTTGTTTCGTTTTGAGAACGAAACAAGAGCTCCAACAATTGCCGTGTCAGGGCTAAAGATTAAGCTTTTTGACTTGAACAAAAAACAATAATAACTAAACTTTTTATTACATTTACAGTCAATAATTGTTTAAAAAATTATCAAATGAAGTTTCAGAATTCACTGCAATTTGCACAACAACTTGATCAAAATGATGTTTTACAATCCTACCAAAACGAATTTATTTTTCCGCAACACAATAACAAAAATGTAATATATTTTACTGGAAATTCACTAGGGTTGCAACCCAAACGAACAAAACTATATGTCGATGAGGTAATGAACGATTGGGCAAATCTAGCTGTCGAGGGTCATTTTTATGCAAAAAGACCTTGGTGGGATTATCATGAGCGTTTTGCAAACCCATTAAGCAAAATTGTTGGTTCAAAACCGTCAGAAATTACTGTCATGAACACACTTACAGTAAACCTACACTTGCTGATGGTTTCATTTTACAGACCTACAAAAACGCGTTACAAAATAATATGTGAAGAAAAAGCATTTCCATCAGATCAGTATATGTTTCAATCGCAAGTCAACTTTCATGGTTATAAAGAGGACGATGCAATAGTCGAAATTAAACGTCGAAAAGGAGAACACAATATTAGACTTGAAGATATTTTGGCAAAAATTGAAGAAGTTGGTAGCGAGTTAGCTTTAGTGCTAATCGGAGGTGTAAATTATTATACTGGGCAAGTTTTTGATATGAAAACCATTACCCAAGCTGGTCATAAAGCTGGTGCAGTTGTAGGTTTTGATTTGGCACATGCGGCAGGAAATATAGCACTAGAGCTGCATAATTGGGATGTTGACTTTGCTTCATGGTGTAGCTATAAATATATGAATTCTGGACCAGGAAATGCATCAGGTTGTTTTATTCACGAAAAACATCATTCCAATAAATCATTACCAAGATTTACTGGCTGGTGGGGAAATAAAAGAGAAAATCGGTTTCAAATGGAGCAAAATTTCGATCCAATAATTGGAGCCGACGGTTGGCAAATTAGCAATTTACCAATATTATCATTGGCACCTTATTTAGCTTCAGTCGAATTATTTGCCGAAGTAGGAATGGAAAAATTAATACAAAAGCGAAATCTAATTACCTCTTTTTTAGAATTTGTGTTACACGAAATTGATACAGAAGTAAGTGGCCATTTTGAAATAATAACGCCTCAAAATCAAGAAGAAAGAGCCTGTCAACTTTCGGTTTTTTTTCATGGTGAAGGCAAAAGTTTATTCGAGTATTTAATGAAAAATGGCGTTGTAACTGATTGGCGTGAGCCCAATGTAATTAGGTTTGCACCAGTACCGTTATATACATCTTATGAAAATATTTACAATTTCGGACAAATATTAAAACAAGGAATCCTTGAATTACATAAATAGTATTTGATTTAAAAAGTTACATTTCAAAAAGATGACAAAACAAGCAATTATACAAAATTTTGATCCTTCACAACCAGGACTTGCAGATGCGACTATTTTTGGATTGCCATTTTCGGCTTCACAATCTGAAATAATTATAATTCCAGTGCCGTGGGAAGTTACAGTTAGTTATGGCTCTGGGGCTTCTAATGGTCCAGAGGCAATTTTTGAAGCTTCATTTCAAGTCGATTTATGCCATCAAGATTTTCCTGAATTATGGAAACTAGGTATTTTTTATGACGATGCACCCGAACAATGGAAAATAAATTCTAATTCCTTCAAAGCATTAGCCCAGCCAATTATTCAAGCTCTAGAAAAAGGTGAAATTTTAGGTAGTCATCCCAGTTTAGAATCAGATTTAAAATCTATCAACGAGGTATGTAGAAATTTACATACAGAAGTAAAGGAAAAAGTTTTGTATTGGATGAATCAAGGAAAAAAAGTGGTACTTCTAGGAGGAGATCATTCTACACCTTTAGGATATTATGAAGCATTAGCAACTAAACATGATGATTTTGCAATTTTACATCTTGATGCACACATGGATTTGCGTATTGCCTATGAAGGATTTACTTATTCTCATGCATCTATTATGTATAATGCGCTTCAAATTCCTAATATTTCAAAAATTATTCAAGTTGGAATTCGCGATTTTTGTGAACAAGAGGTTCATAACGTTCAAAAAGAAAATGGTCGAGTTTTAGTTCACACCGATTCAGATTTAAAAAATGAATCTTTTCAAGGGATAACTTGGTCACAACAATGTGATGCAATTATTGCCTCTTTACCTCAAAAAGTTTGTATTAGTTTTGATATTGATGGAATGTATCCTTGGTATTGTCCTAATACTGGAACACCTGTTCCTGGTGGATTTTCGTTTGAACAAGCCACCTTTTTATTCAATAAATTAGCTCTAAGTGGTAAAGAAATAATAGGTTTTGACTTGGTAGAAGTTGCTCCAGGCGAACATGACGATTGGGATGGAAATGTAGGAGCTAGGATGTTGTATCATCTTTGTGGCGTATTAGCATCAAACAATGGTTTAGATGTTGGGGCAAAAATTAACTTTCAAAGGGACTAAAATATTTTTCAGAATTAATTTTATTTTTCAAAATTTATCTTAATTATACAAGTAAAAAAATTAATTGTGTAAAAACCATATTTAAAATTTATGCGTAATTTGTGTAATAACAATAAATAAATCTAACCATGAAAAAGACACTAGTTACATTGACAATTTTAGGAGCATTAACATTTACATCTTGTAAAAATAGTGATGCTGCAGGAAAATTAGATACCGAAAAAAAATCTACAGTAGATTCGATGAAAGTAGCTATGGAAAAACAGAGAATTATTGATTCTATGAAAATCGAATCAGCAAAAATTGAAACATTGAAATCTCAAAAAACGCAAAAAGAGGTTGTTTATGTAAATTCTCCTGGAAATTCTAACACAACTACAACTACTACCACTAAAAGAAAAAAATGGAGTCGTGCAGCAAAAGGAGCAGTAATAGGAGCAGGAGTTGGCGCAATTACTGGAGCTTTGATTGATAAAAAAAGAGGCGAAGGAGCTATTATTGGTGGATTAGCCGGAGCAGGTTTAGGCGCTGGTACTGGAGCTATATTAGACGATAAAAAGAAATAAAAAAAATAATTACAATTTGAAGTGCTTGAATAAATTTTATTTAAGCACTTTTTTTATGCCTAATTCTGATTTTAAAATAATCTGATATCACATTCTTAAAGGTTTTATTTTTTACATTTGAGTATAATTTTATTTCAGATGAAAAAACTAAGGAGAATAATCCTAATATCGCTACTAATAATTACTTTAATCGCTCTTGGATTATTTTTTTATTTACTATCAACAAAACCAAAATATGAAGGTGAATTACAATTAATGAATCTTCAAAAAGAAACTACTGTTTTCTTTGATGATTATGGTGTACCACACATTTACGCAAATTCTCAAAACGATGCTATGATAGCACTAGGCTACATTCATGCTCAAGATAGACTTTGGCAAATGGAATTGATGCGAAGAATAGCTCCGGGAAAATTATCTGAGATTTTTGGTACTAAAGCCTTACAAAACGATATTTTTTTTGCAGGAATAGGGATTGATGAAAATTCAAAAAAAGAAATTTCACAATTAAACAAAAATTCAGAAGCATATAAATTGACAATGTCCTACCTAGACGGAATCAATCAATATATCGAAAATGGTAAAACCCCAATAGAATTTCAATTACTAGGATTAAAAAAAGAAAAATTTACCATCAAAGATGTATATAATATTTTTGGCTACATGTCATTTAGCTTTGCGATGGCTCAAAAAACAGACCCATTGCTTACAGACATTAGAGATAAGCTTGGGTTAGAATATTTAAAAGATTTTGGTTTGAACGGACTACAAGCAACAACGAAACTGAAAAGTTACAAAGCAAAAAGCAATGACTATTCACAGATATCAAAATCAATAACAAGCTTGTTAGAAAATGCTCCAATCCCAGCTTTTATTGGAAGCAACAGTTGGATAATTGGTGCGTCAAAAACTAAAAAAGGCAAAGTGATTTTTGAAAATGATCCTCACATTGGATTTTCACAACCTTGTATTTGGTATGAAGCTCATATTACATGTCCAGATTATGAAATATATGGCTATTATTTAGCAGGAACTCCTTTTCCTCTTTTGGGTCATAATCATAAGTATGCTTATGGATTGACAATGTTTGAAAATGATGATTTAGATTTATTTCAAGAAGAAGTGAATCCAGTTGATAAAAATCAATATAAAACTGTTGATGGATTTAAAAATTTTAAAATCAGAACAAAAATTATTAAAGTAAAAGATAGTTCATCTGTCACTTTAAACATTAAAGAAAGCATTCACGGACCAATTATCAACGGATTATTAACTTCAATTACATCTAAAAAACCAATTGCAATGTCTTGGATTTATACCCAACAAAAAAATCAAATTTTGGAGGCAGTACACACACTTTGTCATTCTAAAAGTGTTGCAGATTTTTATAACGGAGTTTCATTAATTTCTGCTCCAGGGTTAAACGTTATGTATGGAGATGCAAAAAATAATATTGCCTGGATAACCTCTGGAAAATTGTATAAAGTTGACAAATCTGTAAATACAAATTTTATTTTGAATGGTGCCAATGGCATTGATGACAAAAAAGAGTTTCTGGAGTTTGATAAAAATCCGTCTGCTATAAACCCGCCATGGAATTACGTTTATTCTTCAAACAATCAGCCCGAGGCAATAGATGGATATTTGTATCCGGGTTATTATTTGCCAAAAGATCGAGCGAAACGAATTGAAGATTTTCTGAAGTCGAAAAATAATTGGACAAAATTTGATGTTGAAAAAATGGTAAACGATAATACATCATCAACTTCTACCGATTTGGTTTCTAATTGGTTATCATCAGTTAGTTTAAATTCTGAAATTGGGTGCAAAGCTATTTCAATATTAAAATCTTGGAAAGGAACAAATAATCTTTCAGATATTGCGCCAACAATTTTTAATAAATGGATGTATTTTTATCTTAAAGATACTTTTAAAGATGAACTTGGCGAGGTAAAATTTAATGCTTTTTTAGGAACTCATGTTATCAAACAAACGATTGCAATTCAGAGTGAAAATATAAATTCGGTTTGGTGGGACGATATCTCGACCAAAAATCATAAAGAAACTCGTGCAGAAATTTTGAATAAATCATTTAGACAGGCGATTGCATCTTTAGAAAATCAATTGGGAAATAATACTAACTATTGGACTTGGAATAAAGTACACACCTTAGAACATCAGCATCCAATTGGCAAAATTAAAGCCCTGAGAAATTTTTTTAATGTCGGACCTTTTGAAGTTCCAGGAAGCAACGAAGTTATAAATAATTTACTATTTTTTTATAGTGATAATTTAAGTAACGAAGTAAAAGGAGGACCATCAACACGAAGAATAATTGATTTTTCGGATGTTGAAAATAGCGTTAGTATTTTACCAACGGGTCAATCTGGAAACCCAATGAGCAAACATTATGACGATCAGGCGGTAATGTTTGCCAAAGGAAAATTCAGAAAAATGAAACTTAATAAAGCAGAAATTGTAAAAACGTCGACAAGATTAATTTTAAAACCCAAAATTTAATACGAATTTAAATTCTCGATAATCTCGTTTGCTTTTACTTTTATCTTGTATAATTCTTCGGGATTCATTTTTTTAAGCATATTGAGCATCATTCCCATGCGCTGGTTTTTTGCAAAGTATTCCTTTTTTTCATCAAGAAAATTCCAATATAATGTATTAAATGGACACGCTTTATCACCAAATTTTTCTGTCACAGAATAGTGACAACTTGTACAATAATTACTCATTTTATTTATATAACTCCCAGAAGAAACATAGGGTTTTGTGGCCAAAATTCCACCATCGGCATATTGAGACATACCTCGAGTATTTGGTAATTCAACCCATTCAATAGCATCAATATAAACTCCAAGATACCAGGAATCAACCTGATCTGGATGCATTTGTGTTAGCAACGAAAAATTTCCTATAATCATCAATCGCTGAATATGGTGCGCATAAGCATCAGTTAAACTTTGCGAAATTGATTTTTGCATACAATTCATTTTAGTTTTCCCTGTCCAATAAAAATCGGGCAAATTAGAGTGATTTTCAAGTGTATTCATCGAAGCATAGTTTGGCATTTCTTTCCAATAAATTCCTCGAATATATTCGCGCCAACCTAATATTTGACGCACAAATCCTTCAACCTGCGATATTGTAATTTCAGTTTCGTTTTTATAATAATAATTTACAACAGTATTTACAACCTCATGAGGCGAAAGCATTTTAGTATTCATTGCAAAAGACAATCGAGAATGAAATAAAAATTTTTCGTCGGTATGAGAGGCATCTTCATAATCTCCAAAATGTTTTAGAAGATTGGCACAAAAATAATCTAACTGCTCCAAGCATTCTGTTCTTGATGTAGGCCAAACAAAATTTGATTTGTCAATATTACCGATAGTTTCAATCCCCGATTTGTTTATTTGGTCTAAAATTTCATTTATATTTTTAGAAAATATTTTTGCATCAGGAATAGGAACTTGACCTTTATATTTTAATCGATTATCGTGATCAAAATTCCATTGATTTCCTAGAGGTGCGTCACCTATCATCAAAACGTTGTGTTTTTTGCGCATCATCCTATAGAAAGTTTCCATCAACAGCATTTTTTTTCCTTCAAAAAATTCTTTCAAGTCAAATCGTTTGGTATAAAAATGTTCGCTATCAAAAGCTTCTGATCGAATATTTAAAGTATTACATATAGATTTTAATTGCTCGTCAAGTCGATATTCGTCGGGCAATTGATATTCAAATTTTTCTATTTTATAGTATTCAATACAATTTTGAATAAGATTTTCTAAGTTTTGAGGATTATTTTCATCTGTTATTTTAAAGTAAACTATGGTGTGATTGAGAGTATCTAATTGCTTAGCAAAATTTCGCATCGACATAAAAAAAGCCACAACTTTTTGAATATGATGTTTAACATAATCGGTTTCCTGACGCATTTCTGCCATTAAATAAATTATGTTTTCATCAGTTTTTAAATACCAAGAATGATTTATATTAAGCTGATCGCCAAGAATTAGACGGAGTGTTTTCATCTATATTGTTTTGATAATTTTTTATGTAATATGTTTTAAAATAAATCGGGGTTTAACCACAATTTTTGATATTTTCCGTCGCTATCATACATTTCTGCTTGACGTTTTATATTGAATTTTCTATCTCGAGGATCGTTTCCAACGCCTGCATTGTACATCCAGTTGCCATAATTAGAGTGCACATCATAATCTATTAACAAACTTTCAAAATAAGCTGCTCCAACGCGCCAATCTTGTTCCCACTCTTTGGCCCAATAGCTTGCAACATTTTGTCTGCCTCGATTGCTCATAAAGCCAGTGCGTTGCAACTCAATCATATTGGCATTTACAAATGGCTCTCGTGTATTTCCGTTTATCCACTGCCGAAGGGCTTTATCGTTTGATTTCCACTCATAAGTGTTTCCTAGTATTCCATCAAGTTTGAAAATTTTTTCGCCATGTTTTAAAGAAATATATTTAAAATAATCGCGCCAAATTAATTCAAAGACTAACCAATATGTATCTTCGTTTTTACAAATTTCTCGTTCATAATTTTGAATTTCCCTATAAATTGTTCGCGCAGAAATACTACCGTTTGCTAGCCAAGCCGAAAATTTTGAGCTATAGCTGTCACCTATAAGTCCGTTTCTAGTTTTTTTATATTTTGATAAATTTTCGGTTTCAAAAAAATAATTTTCCATTCGTTTTAAAGCCGAATTTTCGCCACCACGAAACGGAAAAGCCGAATTTTTATCTAATTTGAAAGATTCTAATCCTAAATCTTCTAGACTGGGAATTATATTTGAAGTTTCGATTAAATTTTCAATGGGTTTAGAACCGACTTCAACACAAGGTCTTATCTTACTTTCTTTCTCACATTTTTTTCTAAACTCGGTAAAAACTTCTGGAATTTTATTGAAATCAGAATAAGGTATATCATCTGGATGAAATAAAAACTGATCATGAACTTCGATAAATTTTGTATTGGGAATTAAATTTTTTACCAAATCGTTTACTCGAACTTCATCTTTGGTCCATTCTTTTTGAAGATAAATACTTTCTATTTGAAAATCTGAAATTAATTTAGGAAAAATATTCTCTGGTAAATCATGAAATATCAATAAAGAAATATTTTTTTCGGTTAGATTATTTTTCAGTTCTCGAAGCGATTCTAAAAGGAATCTAGCTCTAAATTTTTCTGTTTTTTTGAAACCATATTTATTATTTTCAAATTGTCTTGGATCTAAGAAATATACTCCTATAACTTTAGCAGAACCTTTACAGGCCTGAAAAAGTGAATTATTATCCTGAACTCTCAAATCATTGCGAAACCAAACTAGTTTATTCATTTTTTAAATGTTACAACCTAAATTATTAACTATACAAAATATTACTGAATCTAAAATACAAAAACAACTTTTGCAAATTATTTACTTCTCCTACATCGTTCGCTGCAATATTTAACCTCGTCCCAATTTTTTTCCCACTTTTTTCTCCAACTAAACGGCAAACCACAAGTAACACACATTTTTTGAGGAAGATTGACTTTTTTATGCGCCATAATTTAATATTGATTTTGTTTTAACATCAGGTCGTGCATATTCATATCTATCAATAAGTATAGGCAAAGCATAACCGTCAAGACCATTTATAGTTACAATTTTTGCTCTGTCTAGTTGCAACCAATTGTCTTTATGAAGCAAATTTTCGTTAAAAAAAATATCTTCAATTTGTGCAATTATCATTACAGTATCATTTTCGGCAATATGATATTCGTTGATATATTTGCAAAATAATTGAACAGGTGCATTTTTTATAAATGGAATTTCAATGTCATTTTTATATTCTTCAGCTAATTTAGTTTTATCAAATTCTGAGCTTTTTTGATCATAACTAGCCGAAGTGTGATGCGCATCTGCAATTATATCTTCGGTAATATGATTTATAGTAAAATAAGGATTTTCTTTTATATTATTGTAAGTATCTCTTTTTACTGTCAAAGGTCTCGTGATGAAACTTAGCATGGGCGGATTACTACCAATATGAGTCACACTGCTAAAAACGGCAACGTTAGTAATCCCAGAAAGCGATTTTGTAACAATTAAATTTGCCGATTTATAACCCGTACAAGAGTTTATTAAATTTAAGCGATGCACTTTATTCATTTCCTGAATGTCGTTTTTACTTATGTGTTTCATAAAGCTAAATTTCTGAAACAAAGATAGTATTGTTTAACTTATTATAAAAATTATTAAACAAAATATTTTAAATAGTAATTGGTTTATCGTTTAAAGATTTTTAAATTGACTTTGTAGTTTTATGAATTTGAATAAAACAAAAGTTTAAAAAATAGATTTTAAATAAGATTGTTTATCTTTACTTACTATTACAAATTTTGAACTATGGAATCCAATTTTGAAAGCAATCCACTCATTGATAGACTTCCAAAACATTTAAAACAATTTATAAAGCCACAGGATTATAGTGATTATTCACCAATTAATCAAGCTGTTTGGCGTTATGTGATGCGTAAAAATGTAAATTATTTATCTAAAGTTGCCCATAATTCCTATTTAGAAGGTTTAAAAAAAACGGGACTTGAAGTAGATAACATTCCAAATATGTATGGAATGAACCGGATTTTGAAAGAAATCGGTTGGGCTGCAGTTGCGGTTGATGGTTTTATTCCGCCAAATGCTTTTATGGAATTTCAAGCATACAATGTTTTAGTTATTGCAAGTGATATAAGACAATTAGAACATATAGAATATACTCCCGCACCAGATATTATTCACGAAGGCGCTGGTCATGCTCCAATAATTGCAAATCCAGAATATGCTGAATATTTGCGTCGTTTTGGCGAAATAGGGTGCAAAGCTATTTCAAGTCATAGAGATTATGAAATGTATGAAGCCGTTCGCCTATTATCGATTATTAAAGAAGCCGAAGGAACCCCAAAAAGTGAAATTGAAGCTGCAGAAGCTCAGGTAGATTTTTTGCAAAACAATATGGGCGAATTATCTGAAATGGCTCGCATTAGAAATTTACATTGGTGGACTGTAGAATATGGTTTGATCGGAAGTGTCGAAAACCCAAAAATTTATGGCGCAGGATTGCTTTCATCAATAGGCGAAAGCGCTTGGTGTATGACTGATGAGGTTAAAAAAATTCCTTATGATAGTTCTGCATCAGAAAAAAGTTTTGATATTACAAAGCCACAACCACAACTTTTTGTAACCCCAGATTTTGCATATTTGAGTCAAGTTTTAGAGGAGTTTGCAAATACAATGGCACTGCGAACAGGTGGTTTATCGAGTCTCAAAAAATTAATAAAATCAAATGCTTTAGGAACAATCGAGTTGAGTACTGGATTACAAATTTCGGGAATTTTTACAAATCTTATCGAGGAAGAAGGAAAACCCGTTTACTTTCAAACTACTGGAAAAACCGCATTATCATATCGAGAAAAGGAATTAGTAGGACATGGAATAGCAACTCATCCCGATGGATTTGGAAGTCCCGTTGGCAAATTAAAAGGAATTAATTTAGCAATAGAAGATATGAGTCCTAGAGATTTGAGGGCTTATAATATTTATGAAACCGAAGTAGTCACACTAGAATTTGAAGGAAATATTACCGTCAGTGGTGAGATTATAACGGGATCTCGAAATTTGCAAGGCGAAATTATTATAATAAGTTTTAAAAATTGTACAGTATTACACAATGAAAAAGTTCTGTTTTTGCCAGAATGGGGAATTTATGATATGGCGGTGGGAAAAAAGATAACCTCAGGTTTTTCGGGACCTGCTGATGTAAATAGTTTTGATATGATAACACATATTACGTCAAGTACAACTATAAAATCAAAAAAATCAGATCAAAAAACTGCTTTAGAACAACTGTATTTTCAAGTTAGAAATATCAGAGAAGAAAAAAATAATGCTGATTTATTAAAAGATATTTTTGAAAATTTGAAAAAAAATCATCCAAAAGATTGGTTATTATCTGTTGAAATAATCGAAATATTAGCATCAAACTCACAATACAGTTTGCTAGAAGAAGTATTGATTCATTTAGTACAAATAAAGAAAAACAGACCTGAAGTCACTAAACTTATTACTAACGGGTTAGAATTGATTTTTAATGACGAATTAGTATAATAAAACTTTTTAGTTTTATGTGCATGGATTGTAGAAATTTCATTTTCATTTAATTAGATAAAAAAACCATCTTAAAAATTTTTAAGATGGTTTTTTTCTGTGCTTAACATATTGAGATTTAATTTTTTAGAAATTTCATAGTATAAGAAGAATTTTCATCAGTAATTTGAATTATATAAATCCCTTTTAAAATTGATGATACGTCTAAACTAAAATCGTTGCCAGTAATAGATTGTTTATCTAAAACAGTTTGACCTGTGACTGAAATAATTTTAACTGAGGCATTTTCTAGATTTGCATCAAAGTTCATATTAATAGTATTTGATGTCGGATTTGGATAAATTTTGAATTTGTTTTCTGTATTTACGAATGTATTTGTGGCTAAATTTGAATTGTAAATGCGCCATAATATAAACTGTGACGATGTTAATTTTGATCCAAAATACATCCCAGAACCAAAATTTTGTAATTCGGTTGGGCCAGAACTGCCATAATTTAGTAATGAAGCAACTGTGTTCTGAGAAGTTCCTTTCGCTACTTGTGTTGTACTTGCTAGAGTTCCAGTTGTTGAAAATAGACCTCCATTTGAACTGTTTGCTTTAGAAAAATATAGCTTTCCGTCCCAAACTTGAGATAAAAGCAATCTAGTAAATCCGTTATTAGTATTAAAATTTATAAATTGCTGTGTCGCTGGATTACTTACTTGTGAAAATTGATAGGTTGTAGGATTCATTTTCCATAATTCTGCAACAGTTGTAAAATTTGGGTATCCAATAAAATAAAATTCACCATTATATAATTTCATAGACATTTGCTCAGTGTCTGGTCCAGAACCTGAATCGCCACTGTAGGCAATAGCTCCGGTTAAAGCTGTTACATTATTTGAAGAATCAAGTTTGAAAATTCCCGTAGATGAATTTGTGCCACCACCAGAAGTAGCCACTAAAGTTGCTCCAAAAACAATTATGTCGCTGTTTACAACTGTTAAACCATAAACCCCGCTTATATAATTTGCTATGGCACTGCTTCCAGCAGGAATAGGCACTGCAATATAATCGGTTCCAGAAGCAGTTCCATCGGTTGAAAATAATTTAAAATCTCCGCCAAATTGATAGGTATAATCACTATTCGCACAAAAATATAATTTGTTATTTACAACTTTAAATGGAGGAAGGCTATAATTAGATACATTTTTAAAAGCACCTTGATTGTAAATATTACTTTCTGTTTCGCTTGCCGAAGTTCTAATATCTTTAAACAATGAAGTTCCAGCAGTTGTACCATCGGTGGACCAAAGTTCAAAACCTGTTGTGCCATCGTTTGCAACAAAGAAAAGTTTATTATTTAAAATCGTAAAATGTGGGTCAAATTGCGGATCAATAGAAGGGTTTGTTCCAGGATATATGTCTTTTAATAAAGTAGTTCCTGCAACAGTACCGTCAGTACTCCAAACTTCTCTTCCTGATGTACTATTTTGAGCGGTAAAATATAATCTTCCGTTAAATTCAATAAAATATTTTGCTCCAAAGTAGCTATTAGTTGTGAAAATATTTGTTCCTGTTGTAGTACCATCTGATTGCCAAAGATCCTGCTGATTACCAGTTGTAAAATAAAGTTTGTTGTTGTAAACTGCTTTGTAGGTATTATATTTTATATCTAAATCTGTTGATTCAATAATTGTAGCCACTTGTATTCCTAAATTTTTAACAACTTGATTACCCGTTGCAGTCCCGTCGGTGCTGTAAAGTGACCACTGATAGCCAGATGAACGTCCAAAATAATACATTTTATTGTTAAAGTTTATATAATTATTCGGCTGGAAAACTCCACTAGCACCAGAATACGATTCTAAGACTTGTGCTTGAATTTTAATAATTAGGAAAAAGAAGAATAATAGTAATTTTGTTTTCATAGTTTAAATTTTTAGTATTTATCAAAAATCTAAAATAATCAAACACAAATCAATACGCAGAAATACGTATTTATTTATTTGAAATTTATATACTATAATATTTATTTTTTTGATGAAAATATAATAAAAAAATAGTTGAAATAAGTGTTTTAATGCATTAGTTTAGCATCTAAAAAAGTATCATTTGTAATTACATCGCTGTTGTATTGTAGTTTCCAACCCATAGAATTAGTAAGGATTAATATTTTTGATAATTCAGATATCAAACGATTTTTTGCATTGGTTTTTAAGGTTGAGTGTTGCAATTTCCTAGCAATATTTGCCTTTGCAATGGCATTTATTTTGTTATAATCGTCACCTGTAAATTCATTTAGCTGACTCTGATTTATATCATAATATTTTAAATCGGTAGCAATTTTGATCTCTTCCTTTGGAATATTAGTTATAGTTAAAGTCTTGTTTTTAGAATTGATATCATAGGTTACTTTACTCAAATCAAAACCAACAGTAACGTCGGCATTTATAATTACGAGTGCCTTTTTTTCAAAAGATAAAATATTCATTAGATATTTTTTTTGATCTTTATACGTCAAAACTTCTGCAAAATGACCTTCTGTAACTACTAGCTTGCCTACGTTTTTAATTTGTTGTTCTATCAAACGAGTATCATATTCGACTGTCGTAGCATTATTTTTTTGAGTAAGAAGTTGGTATGCCAAATAAACTATAACAGCTAGTAGAAACACAAAAACCCACTTTCTTGATTCTGAAAGTAAATTTAAGATTGACTGAAAAGTAGTTTTTGAAGTAGTGTTGGAGGTTTGATTTGTCATAAAAATATTTAATACGAATATAGAAAAAGTTATTTTAATAAAAAAAACCATCCGCCGAAACGAATGGTTTAACTAAAAAAACTAAAAACTACTTACTATCTTTTGATTATTTTAAAAGTTTTAACAGCATTATCAATAGTAACCTGAACTAAATAGGTTCCTGTTGGCAAATTTGACATTTCTATTTTAGCCTCGTTAGCATTAATTTTTTCGTTTGAAAGAACGCGTCCAAGCATATCTATAACCTCAACTTTAGTGATAATTTCTGTATTTGAGATATTCAATATATCATTTACAGGATTTGGGTATAGTTTTAATTCTCTAAAAGCAAAACTTTCATTTCCTAAACATGCACCTAATGTTGCTGTTACTGCAAATCGTGTTGGGCTTTCGCAAATTCCATTATTTTGACTAGCATAATAAGTTAATCCTGAAACTAGCGGTGTATTATTTGGAAGAATAATTCCTCCAGAAGATGCATCATACCATATAACATTTGTTCCGTTAGTAACTAATAATCCAACGGTTTCTCCTGCACAAAAAGTTTGATTTGCAAATCCGGTTGGCGCTGGAACATTTTGAATGGTTGCTACAACTGCCACTCGGGTTGATGTACAAGTTCCGTTAGTTACCTCCACATAAAAAGTTGTTGTGGTAGTAATGCTTGGTGTTGTAAAATTTGAACCTGTTGCCAAACTCGTTCCGCCACTTGCGTTAGAATACCAATTTAAGGTTCCGCCAGTTGCAGTTGCACTCAATGTTAAAGAACCAGCATCACATCGTGAACTTGGCGTTGTTGAAGTAATAGTCTGCAAATCGTCAATAGTTGCTGTAACAGCTGTTCGAATTGAAGTGCACGTTCCGTTAGTAGCTTCTACATAATATGTTGTTGAAGTTGCGATACTTGGTGTTGTAAAAGTGGTGCCTGTTGTTAAAGCTGTTCCACCCGTAGCAACATTATACCAAACCAAACTTCCTGCACTTGATGAAGCATTTAAAACTACAGAGCCAGTCCCGCATCGACTTGCAGGTGTTGTTGAAGTAACCGTCGGAATAGTATTTATTGTTGCTGTAACTGGAGTTCTAATGGCAGAAATACAAGTTCCATTTGCACCTTCTACATAATAGGTTGTAGTAAGAGATAAACTTGGTGTTGCAAAGTTACTTCCTGTAAACACAAGATTTCCGCCAGTTGCCGCATCATACCAATTTATACTTCCGTTAGTATAGGTTGCACTCAAGGTTACACTACCAACACCACATCTTGAAGCATTAGTTATGCCTATGTTAAATGGTGTTTGATTGACCGTTACAATTACCGGAAATCTGCTTGATTGACAACTTCCATCAGTTGCTTGAACATAAAATGTAGTAGTGGTTGACCAGTTACTCAACGAAAATGTACTTCCTGTTCCTTGAACGATTCCGCCAGTTGGCACATTATACCAAGCTAAAGTTCCTGCACTAGCAGTTGCCGAGATTGTAAATGTATCGCCACTACAAATTGTTGCTGGAGTAGTAGAAGTAATTGTTGGACTATTGTTTACTGTTGCAATAACCGCTGTTCTTGTTCCTGTTGCACAACTTCCGTTAACAGCTTCTACATAATATGTTGTAGTTACCGAAATACTTGGCGTTGTAAAACTATTGGTTGTTGCCAAAGCTGTTCCGCCAGTCGCATTGGCATACCAAACTACATTTCCAGCACTAGATGTTGCACTTAGAGTTACTGTTCCTGCATCGCATCGGCTACTTGGCGTAGTAGATGTAATGGTTGGGGTTGTATTTACTGTTGCTGTAACTGCTGTTCTTATAGATGCACAACTTGCGTTTGATGCTTCAACATAATACGTAGTCGAAACAGAAATACTTGGAGTTGTAAAACTACTTCCAGTGGCTAAACTTGCTCCACCAGTTGATGTTGCAAACCAATTAATCGTTCCTGAGTTTGCTGTTGCCAATAACGTTACTATACCAGCATCACAACGGTTCGATGGAGTTGTTGATGTTATAATTGGGGTAGTATTTACCGTTGCAATAACCGCAGTTCTTACAGAGGTACAATTTCCTGTTGTAGCTGCTACATAATAGGTAGTTGTTGTACTTATATTTGGCGTTGTAAAACTATTGGTTGTAGCCAAAGCTGAACCGCCAGTTGCATTGGCATACCAGACTGTATTTCCTGCACTTGATGTAGCATTTAAAACTACCGAGCCAGTATCACAACGGCTTGCAGGTGTAGTCGAAGTTATTGTGGGGGTTGTATTTACAGTAGCAATTACTGCAACTCTCGTTGACGAACAAACACCGTTGACAGATTCAACATAATATGTTGTCGTTGTTGCAATACTAGGTGTTGTAAAACTTGTTCCCGATGCTAAAATACTTCCGCCAGTTGCAGAAGCATACCAATTTAAGGTGCCAACATTTGTAATTGCGCTTAAGGTTATCGTTCCAGCATCGCATCTTGCTGCAGGAGTTGTAGAAGTTACAACTGGATAGGCATAAACATTTATATACCCTGTTTGAGTAACAGTGTTTGTGCCGTTATAATTTGCGGCAACCAATGTTACTGCATAACTCCCGGCTGTGTTATAGCTTATCACAGGATTTTGAACAGTTGAGCTGTTAGGAGTTCCGCCTGTAAATGTCCATGTCCAACCTGATGGAATGTTAGTAGAAGTATCTGTAAAAGTTACTGATTGTCCTACGCAAATTTCGGTAGCCGAAGCTGTAAAACTGGCAACTGGTGGTTGTGTTGGACAAATAGGAGCGGTTGCATCGACTGTTGCTCCGTCATCAAAGCCACCAAAGTAGGCATAGAACGAAGGTGGAAACGGACAAACTCCAAGAATGGTTTCATCTGTCGCAGCACCATCATCAAAGCCGCCAAAGTAGGCATAGAACGAAGGCGGAAAACCGCAGGCCGTTGCCGATACTTCATCTGTTGTGGCTCCATCATTTGTCCCGCCAAGATAGGCATAGAACGAGGGAGGTATTCCACACGCTGTATTACTTAATTCATCTGTTGTAGCACCATCGTTAAATCCTCCGAAATAGGCATAAAAACTTGCCGGGATTCCGCATGAGGTTACACTCAATTCTTCTGAAAAAGAACCAGAGGAATTTCCTCCATTGTATTGAGCAAACGACGATAAATGTGTCAATAAGATGAGTAAGAATACAACTATAAAATTTTTAGTTGTTTTCATAAATCTAATTTGATTTTAAAATTGTTATTAATTTTGATTTAGAAATGAATGTATTTATAAACATTTCTTTCAAATTAGATGATTATCTTACACCACGACCACCATAAGTGTAAACTCTTGTAGCATCAACAGTTGTAATTGTACTTCTATCTGATGTTCTTGCTCTTGAAGCAGCATTTACAGAATCACTACCTTTTAAGCCTACACCAATAGCTGTTGCTGGATCTGGCCAAGATGTTTGATTAGCCAATCCTGTTGCGGTGATTGTTCCATCTCCGTTATTTCCTGTAAAAGCGGTACCAGATGCATTAGCAGTAACTACTACTTTTTCGCTAACGTTACCTGCCATTTCCATAGCACCATAATAAGCTGCACCAGCAGATGCTCTTCCTGAACTTCCTGTTGCAAATGCACCTACTTTTAAAGGACCATAGTATGGGCTTCCAGTACCTGATGATACTACACAACTCCCATTGGTTGCAGGAGTAAAAGTTTCGTTTCCTAAATAATCATTAATTACTCCTGCATCTTGACTTGTAGTTGGATTAATGGCAGTAGATCCCCATGGATATTCGCCAGCTAATCTGTTCTCTGGTCCGCGACATACTTTTTCATACTCCAACTCGGTCATTGGTCGTAAAGCAGCCCAATCTAGATAAGCAGCAACATCACCCCAACTTA
>JANXVF010000013.1 GCA_025351785.1 Flavobacterium sp. | reverse complement strand
TACGGAAAATTAATCAAACAAATAGCACCAGCAGGTCAGGGTTGGGACGGAACCTATAACGGACAACTTATGCCATCAACAGATTACTGGTTTACAGTAGATTATTTAGAACAAAATATTGCAAAACAATTTAAAGCCCATCTATCATTAAAAAGATAATAACAATGAAATTTAAGCAAATTTATTTAGTACTATTTTTATTAATTGCAAAACTCGGATTTTCGCAAGAGGTACTACCTGTATACTCCGATTATTTATCTGATAATTATTTTCTTTTGCACCCATCAATGGCTGGTGCAGCAAATTGTACAAAATTGAGAATAACGGGCAGACAACAATGGTTTGGTCAAGCCGATGCGCCAGCCTTACAAACACTAAGTTTTAACGGGTCAATAGGCGAAAAAGATGGTGCTGGGATAATAGCAATAAATGACAGAAATGGGTATCATTCTCAAAAAGGAGTAAAATTCGCCTATGCACACCACCTGCAATTCTCGAGAGACCAAGTTGATTTGAACCAACTATCATTTGGTATTAGTGCTGGGTTTGCTCAAAGTATATTAGACGAAACTGATTTTTATAAAACAGGATTTGATCCTACCGTAGGAGGAATAGAACAAAAAGCATCTTACTTTAATATTGACTTGGGAGCATCTTGGAATTACCTCGATTTTTATGCGCACTTTACTGTAAAAAATGCTTTGGCAAGTGCTCGTAATTTATATACTGAAAAAGAACCTGTAAATTTAAAACGGCTTTTGTATAATATGGGATATACTTTTGGGGATAAAGAGCGCTTATTATGGGAGCCATCAATGCTATTTCAGCATGTTTTTCAAACAAAAGAATCTACTATCGATTTAAATTTAAAAGTATATAAAGAATTAGATTTTGGAAAGTTATGGGGTGGCCTTTCCTACAGAAGAAGTTTAGATGGTGCGGATTATGTAGAAGGAAATGCAATAAAAAATCAGAAGTTACAATATGTAACACCTATAATCGGAATAAACTATAAAAATTTTGTATTTGCCTATACCTACTCGCAACTTGTAGGCGCAGTTAAATTTGACAATGGTGGTTTTCATCAGATAACTTTGGGTATGAACTTGTTTTGCAAACCAGAGAAATACCATTGTAATTGTCCAGCAGTAAATTAGAAATAACAAATCTTGATTTTTTAAATCAGGATTTTTTTTGTTTAAAATTATGATTATAAAATCAGTAAACGGAAAATCTCCACAAATTCCTGACGATTGTTATATTGCAGAAAATGCCACAATAGTTGGCGATGTAACTATTGGAGGTCAGTGTAGTGTGTGGTTTAACGCGGTTATTAGAGGGGATGTTCACTTCATCAAAATAGGCAATAAAGTTAATATACAAGATGGTGCAATAATTCATTGTACCTATCAAAAACATCCAACCATTATAGGAAATCAAGTATCTATAGGGCATAATGCCATCGTTCATGGTTGTGTAATCCATGATAATGTTTTGATAGGGATGGGAGCTATAGTTATGGATAATTGCATTATAGAAAGCAACTCAATAATCGCTGCCGGAGCAGTTGTAACTCAAAACACAATAGTCCCATCTGGGAGTATATATGCTGGAGTTCCTGCTAAAAAAGTAAAAGAAATCAATCAATCAGGGTTTGCTGGCGAAATAGAACGAATTTCTACAAACTATATTATGTATTCTAGTTGGTTTAAAGAAAAATAATGCTGAAATCATTTAGAATTTAAAATTTTGAATTTCCTAAAAATTGTTGAATTGTAAAAAATCCATTATAAATTTCAGATTTGGTTTTTTTGATAAAATGCAACAATGTGTTTAATTATCGGCAACTGCCTGAGCCACAATATAGCCGTTAGTCCAAGCATTTTGAAAATTAAAACCTCCAGTTACAGCATCTATATTTACAATTTCCCCAGCAAAATATAAATTATGATGCAATTTACTCTCCATAGTTTTAAAGTTAATTTCCTTTAAATCAATGCCACCGGCTGTTACAAATTCTTCTTTAAAAGTACTTTTCCCATTTACTTGAAACTCCCCATTAATAAGCTGGTTTGCTAAATGAAGTAACTGATTTTTATTTAAATCGGCCCATTTCGTTTCACTTTCAATTGTTGAGGCTATGACTAAATTTTCCCACAATCGGTTGGGTAATTCAAAAAATGCTTTTTTTGAAACTACTTTTTTAGAATGTTCTTGCTTGAATTCTTTTAATTTTTGGAGCACCTCTTCAAATGATAGATTGTTTGTCCAATTTACTTGTACTGTAAATTGATATTTTTTTTCAGCCAAAATGCGTGCTCCCCAAGCCGAAAGTTTCAAAATTCCTGGACCAGACATTCCCCAATGGGTTATCAGCAAAGGTCCTGATGCTTCAAGTTTTGTGTTTTTTACTTTGACCGATGCAATGGCAGATATTCCCATTAAATCTTTTATTCGTGCATCTTTAATATTAAAAGTAAAAAGTGACGGCACTGCCTCTATAATAGAATGCCCCATTTCTGAAACCATATCCCAAATTTTTGGGTTACTGCCAGTGGTTAAAATTAATTTTTGACACACAAATTGCTCAACGTTGGTTTCAACCTTCCAGAACAATTCTGATTTAAAAATAGAGTGCACACTTTGACCCGTTAAAACCGAAATACCAAGCTTTGTGCAGGCCGAAAGGAAACAATCAATAATAGTTTGCGAATTGTTTGATATGGGAAACATCCGACCATCATCTTCATTTTTGAGTGCCACACCATGTTTTTCAAACCATTCTACAGTATCGCCACTGCAAAACTGATGAAATGGTCCGCGTAGTTCTTTTTCGCCACGCGGATAATTTTTTATT
The DNA here is from genome assembly GCA_025351785.1 of Flavobacterium sp. GTDB lineage: Bacteria > Bacteroidota > Bacteroidia > Flavobacteriales > Flavobacteriaceae > Flavobacterium. The sequence continues at coordinate 20,127 of JANXVF010000013.1, read as the reverse complement.
AAATCATTGGGTACAAAACAAGCGTGAGTAACGTTGCAACGACCCCCGCCCGAAATTTTAACCTTAGTTAACACCTCTTTACCACGTTCTAATATGGCCACTTTAAGCTTTGGATTTTTTTCAACCGCATTTATAGCCGTAAAAAATCCAGCGGCACCACCCCCAATTATCAGTATATCGAAATTTGAATTCATTTCTTAACTTTATATTCTTTGCAAACTTTGTACAAATTTTTATCTATTTGATGTTAAATTTAAAAAAAAACTTGTTAAAATTCTAGCTAGTATACTCTATCAGGATAGTCAGAAATGACTCCGTCAACTCCCAATAACTTCATTGTTTCAATGGCATCAGCCTCATTTACCGTCCAAGCGAAAATTTTAAATTTATTTTTATGCATCAAAGTTACCTTTTCTTTATCTAATAATTTATAATACGGATTGATGGAGTGAGCCTTTATTTTTTTGGCAAAAACAATAGCTTCATCAATAGATTTATCTGTTAAAACTCCTAGAGCAATTGAACTATTTTTAAAAAAAATATCTTGCAAAATAGACCATTTAAAACTAGAAATTTGAAATAAATTCTCGTCCCAGTTGTGTTCTAAACAATACTTTTGAATGATGCTTAAAACAAATTTAGTTGCATTTTCGTCCTTTATTTCTATATTTACAAAACACCGTTTATCAATTAAATTGAGTACCTCATTTAGTGTAGAAACTCCTAAATGTTTTAATGTTGTTGCCGATAAATTAGCAACAAAAACTCTATCAACAGTAGTTCTGTCGATGGTTGCATCGTGAATTACCATTACTTGTTCGTCTAACGATAAATGAACATCAAGTTCAATACCGTCACACACTAAATCAAGTGCTTTTTGAAACGATGCCAAAGTGTTTTCGGCAATATAGCCTTTTGCGCCACGATGACCTATTCTTAGCATTCTAACTTTTTAAGATTATTTTTTTTCTAATAGTACAATACCAAACTCTGAATTGATTGTCACTTTTCCTTTAACTACAAAAGCGTTTTTGCCTGAATATGAATCTTTAACTTGAGTACCATTTTTAAAAATGTTATCTACAGAAATTTCTTTTTTGCCAATAGGCATATCCAATCCTACGACTACCTTATCAGAAAAATTTGCGGCTGTATAAGTTCTTGAAAATACATAAGGCAAGCTCGATAGTTGATTATGAACTCCAGCACCAATAGATGGATGATTTTTCCTGAAAACCCCCAACTTTTGATAGTGAAGTTGTAATTTCTGAATTTCTAAATTGTTTTGTAATGCCTCCCAATTCATATTAGAACGCAAATTTGCATCTCCTATTGCTCCATCTATTTCTAATGGTCGTGCGCTTTCGTCACCATAATATACCTGAGAAATTCCGGGTGCAAGAAGTAATTTTGTTCCTGCTTCAAATGTTTTTTCGCGTTTTTTATCAAACGGATAACTATCATCGTGAGATGAAATATAATTCATAACCGTTTTGCCCTTTAAATCTTGATGTAATATGTCCGAATATTTAGAAAACAAGGGTTCATAATTCATTTTTGCTTCATTCCTAAAATCAAAGTTTATTAATCCCGTAAATCCATTATCAAAATAATTCACTTTCTTATCTCCAAAATCATAATATAATTTGTTTCCTATAGTATATCCATACACTTCGCCAACCATAAAAAAAGCATTACTATCTAAAACTTTTGCTGGATTTTTTTCTTTATATTCTTTAAAAGCCATATCACACACTTTTTTAAAATCTTTCCAAACATCTTCGGTAATGTGCTTGGCAGTATCAATTCGATAGCCGTCAATACCATAATCTGAAATATAATCAGATAGCCATTTCATTATATAATATTTAGGAGCACGAGGGAAACCTGTTTTTTTAAAAAAAGTGTTTAGAGTAGCAACTTCTTGTTCATAGCGTCCCTCTTTCTTCCATTTTTCTATCAAAAAAGGTGGCAAATCTACATTAGCATTGCTTTCGGTTTTTACATCGGGAAGATTTTCTACCAACGTACAATTGATGTAGGTATCATAAGACTTATACGTACATTTTGGAATTGTGCGAACCCAATCGTTTGAGTAAACAGAATCCTCTGTAGTAACTGGGCCTGTGTGATTTATAACTGCATCAAGCATAATTCTAATCCCCTTAGCATGTGCTTTTGTTACTAACTCAGCCAAATCATTTTTAGTACCAAAGCTAGGATCAATAGCACTCCAATCTCGTGTCCAATAACCGTGAAACCCATAAGTCATTCCTGTACCTTCATCAACACCATCGTGAATTTGCTCAACAATTGGTGTTAACCAGATTACTGTAATACCAAGATTTGTGAAATAATTTTCATCTAGTTTCTGAATTACACCACGAATATCGCCACCTTCAAAACCACGTAATTTTCCTGCTGGTTTGTTTCGGTTAAAGGTGTGATCGTTAGTTTTATCTCCGTTTTGAAATCTATCGGTTAACAAGAAATAAACATTGGCATTTGCCCACACAAATGGTTTTTTAACTACTATTTTATCCTTTTCCTGTGCAAATGAAAATGTAGTTAATAGAATTAAAATTGATAAAATTTGAGATATATTTTTCATTTATAAATTAATTTTAATTTTGGTTGCATATCCAGAATGTGAATAATCAAACTGAAGCTTTTTAGATTTTAAATTATAATTATATGTTGCTTTGCTTCCGTTTATCAAAATTGATTTTGGAGCAGAAATAAAATTATAAAGATAAATAGTTCCTTTTTTTCCTTCGTTACGAATTTTTTCTGATTCGGTTTTACTTTCAATAGAAATTGTGAACAAGTTTTTATAATAAGTAGTCGAACAATTTAAAATTTCGTGATTATTAGTTTCATTTTCTGCATTTGGAGTTTTTCCGTCATCAAAATAAAATTCACGTTCGCTTGAAGACTTTCCTTCAAAATAGAAATGTAAATCTAAATTAGTATTTTGATAAAAAGAAGTATTTTGAACCACTTTTGTCATCGGATAAAATATGTTACCTCGAACAAAAGTTGGAATATTATCTTGATTTACTTTTACAGAAGTTGTCGTGCCAGCCAAATATTTTTTACCCGTATAAAAATCAAACCAATTACTCGATTTTGGAAAATACACTTTGGTTGCATTTACACCGGATTTAACGATTGGTTTAACTAAAAAATCGTTTCCCCAAAAATATTCCTCACTAATGGTTTTAAGATTTTCATTATCTGGTTCTTCAAAAAATAAAGGTCGCATTAATGGTTTGCCCGATGTTGCATTAAAATAGGCTAACGTGTAATTATAAGGTAACATTTGATATCGCAATTCGACTAATTTTTTTGCTTTAGCCTTAGTTACAACATCTTTATAAGCCACTTCTGATGCTACTTCCTCCTGTGCGTGAGGACGAAATATGGGATTAAAAACTCCATATTGCAACCACCGCAAGTACAATTCGTTGTCAAAATAATCGCCAGCAAATCCGCCTAAATCGCTGTGCATATAACCCATTCCTTGCATGCCCATTTGAAGTACAATTTCAGATTGACCTGATAATCCATCCCAACTTCTAGACACATCGCCACTCCAAGGAATCATTCCGAATCGCTGACTTCCAGAATATCCTGCACGCATCAAAATAAATGGACGTTGGTCTGGAAAATCATTTTTATAACCATCTGCAATTAATTTTGCCCAAGTGTGTCCATAAATATTATGGATTTCGTCTGCCTTGCCACCAAAAGTTATAGCTTTTGAAGGAAAAACTTCAGGCTCACCTAAATCTCCCCAAAGTCCACCAACTCCTTGATTGATTAAATTTTTATAAATATTCCAAAACCACGATTTGCCTTCTGGTTTAAAAATATCGATGATTCCAGTATTACCAAAATAAAAATCATAGGTAAATGGATTTCCTAATTTGTCAGTCGCTAGAACTTTTTTAGCAACAGCTTCATTCCATTTTGATGAAGTTGTCAACACAAAAGGTTCTGTTATTACTATAGTTTTTACTCCTTTAGAATTCAAATCTGCAATCATTTTATCAGGATTTGGAAATGTATCTTTATCCCAATCTAAATTTCCCATGGTGCCTTTTATGGTTTTGCCAAACCAATATAAATCTAAAATTATGGCATCAACTGGGATTTTATCTTCCTCAAATTTCCCAATGGTTTTTTCAACTTCTTCTTGCGAATGATAACCAAAACGAGATGATAAATTACCAAATGCCCAGCGTGGTGGTAAGGGTTGCTTTCCTGTTAAAATTGTATAATTTGAAACTAAATCGTCCCACGTATCGCCAATTATTACTTGATAAGTTTTATGTCCAGAAATGGTTTCGTAGGATAAAGTATTATCTTTTTTAGAATCTAAATCTAAGTAACCTATTGCAGGATTGTCAAAATGAACAGCATACATTTTGGATGAAAACACCAGCGGAATGCAAAAATTCATTAATTCTGCACGATTGCCATATCCATAACTGGCTTTGTTGTATAATTTCAATCGGTTTCCACGACGGTCCATTCCCAAAACTCGTGCTCCACCACCATATAGTTTTTCGGTTTTGTCAATGTTAAAGTCGATTGTTTCTGTCGAATCATTAACTTTAGTATAGCCATTTTTTTCAGATAAAAAAAAGACTCCTTTTTTTAGATAATTAATTTTAAAAGTGAGTTTATCAATTATTACAATTATTCCATTTGTATAAATCATAAAAGAATTTACACCTTCGGTAAACTTGCAATTTATATTGTTTGGTTTTAAAACTACCGCTTCAGTATTTGGATTGAAAATTTCACCGTTTGGGACGAACGACGTTTCTACAATTTTATCTGAAAATGGTGTTATTTTATAGGACCCATCAGAAGTTTTTATTTCTAAACTATTGTTTTCCCATTTATGAGAAATATATTTCCTACTTGCATTTTGAGCAAACGAAAAGGTTGTAAATATCAGAAAAAAAAGAAGTTTTTTCATATTTTATTTGTAATCTTTCAAAGTCGTAAACAAACGCCTCAAATTATTAATTTTCTATTTCAATTCTAGAATTAAAACCGATTTTGAATCAATTGAAACTTCATTAGTGATATCAATTATTTTTTCAGATAAAATATCTTTACCTGACTTGTAATTTTGAATACTTTCATGAAAACGATTGGTTTTAAATGCTTGCTTTTCGTTTGAATTATTTACAATAACCATCACAGTTTCTGTCTCATTATATCTAAAATAAACGTAAACATTATTTTCTGGAATATAATGCATCAATTTTCCAGAATGAATGACTGATTTTGTTTTTCGCCAATTGAATAATTTCTGAGTAAATTCGAAATATTTTTGCTGTTCTGCATTTCGTTCTAATTTAGAAAATGCATTCGAGGAATCGCTAGACCAGCCACCAGGAAAATCTCTTCTAATATCTCCATCGCCAGCTTTATCTTTATTTCCTGTCATTCCAATTTCTGAACCATAATATAATTGTGGAATGCCTCGAATAGTTGCCAAAAGTGTCATTGCCATTTGATATTTTTTGAAATCACTTTTATAAATATCATTAAACCGATTTGTATCGTGATTTTCTAAAAAAGTTAAAATATTATTAGGGTTTGCATACAAAAAATCGTTGGTGAAATTCAAATAAAAATTGATCATTCCTTTTTCCCAACCTTGATCATCTTGATTAAAAACAGTGCTGAAAGAATCATATAAAGGAAAATCCATAACCGATGGTAAATAGGAATTAAAACTTTGAAGTGCTCCAATTTTACTATCTTTTTGCCAATATGATATTTTTGCAGCACTATTAAGCCATGCCTCACCTACTATATTAAAATTTGGATATTCGTCAGTTATTGCTTTTGTCCAACTAGAAATTCCATATTTATCATTGTAAGGATAGGTGTCAACTCTAAAACCATCAAGATCAGCATATTCTATCCACCAAATGGCATTTTGAGTTAGATATTTTAAAACCAAGGGATTAGACTGATTTAAATCGGGCATAGTTTTTACAAACCAACCGTCAGAACAGACTTGAGCGTCAATTTTAGAACCATAAATATCGTTTAGCGTTTCTCGTCGATGATTTGTTTGTGTGTATTGCGAAAATTGATGAATCCAATCTTTGGTTGGTAAATCGTTCATCATCCAATGTTTCCAACCCCAATGATTGGTAACATAATCCATAATATTTTTCATGCCCCGTTGGTGCAACTCCTTACTCATTTGCAGGTAATCTTCGTTTGACCCAAAACGAGAATCAATTTTATACACATCAGACTGACCATAAGTGTGATATGACCCATGTTCGTCGTTGTCTTGGCAAAGAGGCGTTGGCCAAACTGCGGTTGCTCCCAACTCTTTTATGTAATCTAAATGATTAATTATTCCTTGAATATCGCCACCGTGTCGACCATTAGGATTATTTCTGTCTAACTTTTCGGTTAAAATTTTGTCGCTATCGTTGTTGGTGTTTCCGTTTGCAAATCGATCGGACATAATTAAGTAAATTACATCAGATGAGTCGAAACTTTTTCGGAATTTAGAATTTTCTCGTCTCGATTTAAGTGCATATTTTTGTGTAAAAACTGTTTTTAATTTATTTTTAAACGAAAAAAGTAATTCTTCTGCTAGAATATTTTTGGTGTTAATTGTAACAAAAATATAGTTTGGATTTTCGGTTTTTTGAATGTTTTCGATTAATACATTTTGATCTACTGAAACATCATATTGGCTAATACTTTTTCCGTAAAACATAATTTGAACACTCGATAAATTCATATTGCTCCACCAAAATGGGGGTTCAACTCGGTCAATTTGAGCAAAAGTTGCTGCATATATTAAAAAAAAGAAAACGAACTTTTTCATTTTATTGAGATAAGATTAATTTTTTATGATTTTTATAGTACTCGATTCAAAATCATAGGTGACTTTTAGATAATAAGTACCGTTTTTTAAACCTTCTAAATTTGCTTGAAGAAAATTAGAATCTGTTGCAACAAAATTTAAAAGTTGTTTTCCTAAAACATCATAAATTTCATATCCCTTGATGCATTTTTTTGAATTGGAAATTGAAATATTTTTTTGGAATGGGTTTGGATAAACTATTGTTTGTTGGTTATTTTTTTCAAAATTTGAGTTCGTTAATAAAGTATTGCTGGATGCTGTCCAATTTGAGGCTAAGGCATTATCTGAATTTAGATTTATTAAAGTTAAATAAGGACCACTTCCGTCTGGGCTTGTTGGCCAAGGTGATGCGTCTTGATATTCTACAAAATCAACTTGGGTTCCATAAGGATCGCACAGCGAAAGCTTTTGAGATTTATTAGATAAATTTCGAGTATATTGTCCAAAAGCATTTATACCGTAAAACGTTGAAAAAATTGAAGAATTACTAGCTAAATAAATTTTTTGGTTTGGGTTGATCATACTGTTTAAAGGAAAAATGTACGTTAATCCAAGTTCTCTAAAATAATATCCTGAAATATCAATTAAGGCATTACTGTTGTTTGTTAATTCTAAAAATTCTAAGTTGTTACTTGTATTTCCTCCAGCGACAATGGGATTGTAATGAATTTTTGAAATTACCAAAGGAGGAACTTCAGGAAAATTACAATTAGAAACCTGCAAATTATCGGTCATCCAGATAACTCTTGTTTGTAACCAAGATTTTAATTGATTGATAGCTAAATCATAATCAGGAATTGTATTCCATTTTTGATTTTCTCTAATTCTAGCTTGAGCTAACAAACTAGTAAGCTGATCGATTTTATTTTCTATTACAATATAATTTAAAGGTTTATTTATTGCAGTTGATTGGTTCCAGCGATTTGATAAATAACATTTAAAAGTTGGATTATCAAATAGATTTTTCCAAAATTTTGCACCTTCATTATCACCATTATCAAATTGCCAAACATCAGTATGACTTCGATCAAAACCCCAGAAAAATAAATCGTTTCCGTAGGTTAAATTGAAATCCCAAATAGGTCCAGCTCGTAGTTTTCCTGCTCTATCCTTATGAAAAAAGGTGCTATATTGATATCCATCAACATTTGATGCTAATTCATTTAAAAGCATAAAATCTATAAAACTAGGGATGTCAATTTTTGAAGGAAAACCATCTTCTATTGATTGGTTTTGATTATTCATTATAGTTTCTAACGAATCAAATTCAGAATTAATATAAGAATTTTGCTCAGCTGTAATATTTGATGGCTTAGGAGATTCGTGAATAAAATCGACAAAACCAGCTGTGTTTGTTTGGTATGACCAAGCAATAGGATCTCCACCAGTTGTTTTATCACATTTTGTAATATAACCTCCTGTAACATTTGGAACTGTAGTGTCAGTATTGCTTAATTTAATAATATTAACTCGATTAGAATCTATTTTTATTTTTTCCATAAAAATATAAACTCCCACATAATCACCATTTACTACTACCTCACAATATTTTCCTTTGGATGCATAATTACCTAAATCTCGTGACAAATCATAGGATAAATAGTCTCTTATTAAGCTTGAATCGAATGCAAGTGAATTTAAAATCCAATCATTTTCTGATGGCATTCCTAAAATAGTTACGTTATTATTTGTTACATTATCGCTTTGAAGTGTCGTTAATGCGTAAGGTTTTTTGGGTAAAGATTGTGATGATGAACCTCGAATTTGTATTTTTATTCGTCCGTTATAATTTAAAAATGAATTTGTATTTTGATCTGAAATATAATTTTGAGTGTCATCGGGATGATAAATAATTTTCATAGATGCTAAAACTGTATTCGAATCTACAATTTCTGTCAAATTTCCGGTGGTTGAATCTACATCTGTAGTTATAATTACAATGGGCAAATTACTATCGGTCAATATTTGACCTTGTAACATACAAGAAAAAAATAAAAATAAAGACGCGATTTTAATTTTCATTGTAATAGTATGGTATTGAATTATTTTAAACTGTAACTAGTTTATCTTGTTCGACTAGAATTTCATTTCCATTTACAAATACTGAAATTGAATTATCGCCTTCGAGCGAAAAGTTAGTTTCGTTATGGTTTACAGAAACTTTCAAAATTTGGTTTCTAAAGTTAATTTTGAACGAATATCCTTCCCATTCTTTTGGGATTTTTGGTTCAAAATGAAGCGCATCATTTTTAACTCTCATTCCCCCAAAACCTTCTACAATACTCATCCAAGTTCCTGCCATTGAAGTTATGTGACATCCTTCTTCAACTTCATTATTATAATCGTCAAGGTCTAATCGTGACGTTCTTAAATAAAAAGTGTAAGCCATATCTATTTTATTCAGTTTTGCTGCTTGAATAGAATGTACGCAGGGCGATAATGAACTTTCGTGAACGGTAAACGGTTCATAAAAATTAAAATGCTTTTCTAGTTGGTCAATTGTAAAGTGATCTTCAAAAAAGTAAAATCCTTGAAGTGTGTCGGCTTGCTTAATATATGGCGAACGAAGCACTCTATCCCAACTCCACTTTTGATTTATAGGACGGTGAGTTTTATCTAAATCTTTAACAGGTATCAAATCTTTATCTAAAAATCCGTCTTGTTGTAAATAAACATCGTGCTCTTTTGAAAAGGGGAAATACATGTTTTCGGAAACTTTTTTCCAATCATGTACTTCTGCTTCTGTTATTTTTACTTTTTCTGTTATTCTTTTATGATCAATTGGATAATCTAGTGCTACTTTTTGAATTTGCTCGTAAGTATAATCTAGACACCATTTAGCTATATAATTTGTATAAAAATTATTATTTACATTATTTTCATATTCATTCGGACCTGTTACTCCTAAAATCATGTACTGATTTTTGTTTGTCGAATAACTGGCTCTTTGATGCCAAAATCGTGATATACCAATTAAGACTTCGAGTCCTTTTTCTGGTATGTACGAATTATCGCCTGTGTATCTTAAATAATTAAAAATGGCAAATGCGATGGCTCCGTTTCGATGAATTTCCTCATGAGTGATTTCCCATTCGTTGTGACATTCTTCGCCATTCATTGTCACCATAGGATATAAAGCCGCACCATTTGTAAAACCTAAATTATCTTTGGCATTTTCAATAGCTTTATCCAATTGATTGTACCGATAAGTCAATAAATTTCTGGCAACTTGCTGATCTTTTGTAGCCATATAAAAAGGAATACAGTAAGCTTCTGTATCCCAATAGGTTGATCCGCCATATTTCTCGCCTGTAAATCCTTTGGGTCCAATATTTAATCGAGAATCTTTACCTAAATATGTTTGATTTAATTGAAAAATATTAAATCGAATTCCTTGTTGCGCTTTTACATCTCCATCAATAGTAATGTCGCTCATTTCCCAAATTTTAGCCCAAGCATCGATTTGGTTATGAACTAATTTAGAATACCCTAAAGACAAAGCTTTTTCTATTACTTTTTTTGCACCAGTTTCTGTATTTTCGTGATTTAGAGAAACGGTATAACCGCCTATTTTTTGTAGGGTTGATTTTTCTCCTTTTGGAACTGTCAATTCATAAGTAAATTGAACTTTTTCGGTAGTAGAAACTACAGCAGTAGGTGTTATATTTAAAATAGCATCATTTATCAAAATTGTATTTTGCATAAACGTTGTAGCAACAAAATGTGTTTTGAAAGTTCTTGCCGTTACAAATGCTTTATTTTCAGAATAATTTACATCAGATGGTTCCCAAAATTTTTCTTCCCAGTTGGCATCTTCATTTGTAACTCCTGCATCTAAATAAGGTTTAAAAACAATTTTTGCTTCTTTATTTATGGGAATTATTTGGTAGTTAATAATTCCAACCTCGTCTAAATCTAAAGAGAGAAAACGGGTGATTTTTACTTCAATTTGAGTTCCATTTTGCAAAACTGCATTAAAACTGCGGTAATAAATTCCTTCTTTCATATTTAGCTCACGACGAAATTTTGTGACTTCTATACAAGTATTTAAATCTAAATTTTCGCCGTTAATTTCAATATCAATTCCAATCCAATTGGGTGCATTTAAAACTTTTGCAAAATATTTTGGATATCCGTTTTTCCACCATCCAACTTTGGTTTTGTCGGGATAATAAATTCCAGCAATATAACTTCCCTGAAAGGTTGCGCCGGTATAAGTTTCTTCAAAATTGGCACGTTGGCCCATTGCTCCGTTTCCTAAGCTGAAAAGGCTTTCTGATGATTTGACTTTATCTTTATCAAACTCTTCTTCTATAATAGACCAGTTATCTGGTTTAATATAATCTTGATTCATTTTTTTTTAATTAGATAATTTGACAATTTGACAATTGCCGTATTTAATAATTTATTTATGATGAGAAAAATAGATAATTTTCTCATTTATTCATTTCTAGTGGATTAAGGCTTCAATAAAAGAAACATCAATAAAAGTGAAATCTTTAAATATGTATTTTGCTTCGTGTAAAACTACTTCCTCACCTATTCCTATACTAATCATATCTGCAGTATTTGCTGCTTGAATTCCTGCAACAGAATCTTCAAACACAATTGAATTTTGATTTGGCACACCCAGTAATCTTGCTGCTTGTAAAAAAACTTCGGGATCTGGTTTTGCATTTGTAACATCATTTCCGTCAACTATTGCATCAAAAAGTTTAATAATTCCGGTTTTATCTAATATTGGTCGTGCATTTTTACTTGCCGATCCAAGTGCAATCAGTTGATTTTTATCTTTTAAAAAATGTAAAATAGTAAGTACTCCTGGTAAAATTTCACCTTGATCAATATCTACTAAATAGGACAAATAGTCTTCGTTTTTTTGAAATAACCATTTATTTTTATCCGATTGTGAAGCAGTAACTTTTCCTAATTCTAAAATAATATCTAACGACCTAACTCGACTTACACCTTTTAATTGTTCATTATGTTCGGGCGTAAATTCGATTCCAAGTTCTTGAGCTAGTTTTTGCCACGCTAAAAAATGATATTTTGCAGTGTCAACAATTACTCCATCAAGATCAAATATGAATGCTTTTTTATTCATTAATAATAATTTTTGATTCGTCATTTATCGTTAATGAAATAATTCCTGCAAGAATCATTGAAGCACCACCAATCAAAAGTGCATAGATGGGTTCACTATTGAAAAATTTAGAAACCAAAAAACCTAATATCGACGCAGCAACTAGTTGTGGAATTACTATAAAAAAGTTAAAAACTCCCATATAATAACCCATTTTATTTGACGGTAATGATCCAGAAAGCATTGCATAGGGAACTGATAAAATACTTGCCCATGCAATTCCAACTCCAATCATTGGAAGCCATTCCATAGTAAAAGTTGTAGGTTCGGTAATAAAATAAATAGATATTAATCCCAGTCCGCCAAAAACTAACGCAATAAAATGAGTGAATTTTCTGCTGGTATACTTTGCTAATACCGGAAGTAAAAATGCTGCGATTGCCGCGATCAAATTATAGTTGGCAAACATTTCTCCTACTTGATTTGCTCCTGTGTTGTATGCACTCGATGTCGTATCAGTAGTTTTGTATATATGCTGCGTAACTGCTAGAGTTGTATAAATCCACATTGAGAAAAGCGCAAACCAAGAAAAGAATTGCACCCAGGCCAATTGCTTCATAATTTTTGGCATAAACTGAAAATCGTTCATAATAGTTACAAAACCATTTTCAGTTTTATTTGATTTTTGCATCAATCCAGAGGCTAACATTGCAATACTGCCTAATCCTATTAAACCAATAGAAAGTACATATAAATCTTTTTTAAGATTATAATTGTAGATAAAAAACGAAAAAACAGCACTTATAATTAAAAGGAAAATTCCTTTTGTAAGATGCGATTGACCATTATTGGCAAACCACTCGGCTGAATGCGCCTCTTTTTTAAATGTAACTTCTTTTTTCTTTTCAAAAGCTTCTAATTCTTCTGGCGAATATTCTTTAGATGTTATTACTGTCCAAAGTACCGTTACAATAAATGCAATACCTCCAAAATAAAAGGAATATTTAACAGAGTCTGGAATTATTCCTAAAGGCGCGGTGTTGCTTACACCAAAATGAGTAAATATTAAAGGTAATTTTGAAGCAAAGTATGCTCCAATTCCGATAAAGAAACTTTGCATTGCAAAACCTGAAGTTCTTTGAGAATCGGGTAAATTATCGCCAACAAATGCCCGAAATGGCTCCATCGAAACATTAATAGATGCATCCATTATCCAGAGCATTCCTGCGGCAAACCATAAAACGGGTGAATTTGGCATTACAAATAATGCAGCAGATGCTAAAATTGCTCCTGCTAAAAAATAGGGTTTTCTACGTCCTAATTTTGTCCAAGTTCTATCAGAAAAATATCCAATAATAGGCTGAATAATCAAACCCGTCAAAGGAGCTGCAACCCACAAAATAGGTATATCATCGATGTTTGCTCCTAGTGTTTGAAATATTCTGCTGACATTAGAATTTTGCAACGCAAAACCCATCTGAATTCCTAGAAATCCAAAACTCATGTTCCAAATTTGCCAGAAACCTAATTTACGCTTTTCCATTATCGTATTTTAATGAATTAAACAACGATAAGCGCCTTGCTTATCAAAACTTATTTTTGTTTTCGAAGTAAAAATCCAAGCTTTGATTGGGTAAAGATAAAAAAGTTTTTCATTTGAAATTTATTCCTAAGTATTATTTAGAAATTTAGTTTCCGAAAACGTTTTTTGTTGATAAGTTGAGTTTTTACAAATCCTATATTTACACAGGATTATATCCAATTTGAAAGGAAAAGTGATAATAAGTAAACTTGTTTTAGCTAGTTGACTCTCGTTCTACAAGTTCAGTTTCAATTACTTCTGTTTTGTATTGTTCTTCATATTCCTCTTCTTCTATTTCTAATTTTTCAATTAACATTTTAGCTGCTTTCTCACCCATTTTTATTCCATTTTGACTAACGGTTGTTATAGATGGTGAAGAATATTTAGAGATTATTCCGTCAGTAAAACCAATGATAGATAAATTTTCAGGTACTTTAATTCCTAATTTTGATGCAACTTTTATTGCTGTTACTGCAAAAATTTCGTTTACAGCAAAAATGGCATCTACTTTATTGTTTTCTAGTAATGAAACTATCTGAGATTCAAAATTATTGGTGTCTTCAATTTTTAGAATTAAATTCTCATCAATTTTAATATCATTCGTTTTCAAGGCATTTATGTATCCGTCGGTTCGCAATTTTCCTACGCTAACATAATCTACTGTTGACAATAATCCAATTTTAGAAAATCCTTTATCTATAAGAAACTGAGTTGCATTAAAAGCAGCCAAAGCATCATCAATAATAACTTTATCACATAATATATCATTTGTAACCCGGTCAAACATTACAACTGGCATGCCTTGACTTATAACTTCAGATATATGATGAAAATCTCGTTTCTGTTGTGTTTCTTTTGACAGCGATATTATAAATCCATCAATGGTACCGTTTGCTAACATTTCGATATTAATAACCTCTTTGTCAAACGATTCGTCAGATAAGCAAACTAAAACATTATATCCTTTTTCGTTTGCAACTTTTTCGACTCCACTAATTACAGTTGCAAAAAAATGATGAATGATTTCGGGAATTATGATACAAATAGTTTTCGACTTCCTGTTTTTTAAACTTAAAGCAATATTGTTTGGCTTATAATTATATAATTTGGCAAACGCTTGCACTTTTTGGCGGGTATCTTCGCTTATTTCTAAACTATTTCGCAATGACTTTGAAACAGTCGATATTGAGACGTCTAATTCTTTAGCGATTTGCTTTAAAGTAACTTTTCTTCTCATAGGTTTGTATTTAGTAAATTATAATAATTTAATAAAGATAAATTTTATTTTTAGTTATCGCAATTTTAATATTAAAAATAAGTATTTTTGAGAAAGTTTTCAACACGAAAACGTTTTCGGAGGTAGTTTGACACACGTTTATTTTTTTATAAGAAAAAATTACATAAATTTAACTTTCGAAGTATAAAATCCAAACAAAAAAAACTATTATTTAACCTAAACAAAATGTATGAAAACAATTTACAAAAAGTTGTTATTTTTAATGTTACTTCTCCCTCTTAGCGTTTTAGCTCAAAGTTCTTTAGACGGCGTTGTTTTAGATTCTAAAACTAAGCAACCCATCGCAGGAGTTAATGTTGTTATCCAAGGTTCCACTAGCGGAACATCAACCGATTTTGACGGAAAATTTAGAATTTCCAAACTAACAAGTGGGAACAAGATTATTTTCTCTTTTATTGGTTACAAAAACGAAACTGTTGTTTATTCAAATCAAAAAACAATTTCAGTTTCTTTGCAAGAAGCTGTAAATGAATTGCAAGAAGTTGTAGTTCAAATTGGTTATGGAAATGTTAAGAAAAAAGATGCAACAGGATCAGTTGCGCTTGTTACATCAAAAGAATTTAACAAGGGTTCAAACGTAACAGCCGAAAACTTATTAAGTGGTAGAGTTGCAGGTTTGACTGTAAATACTTCTGGAGCACCAGGCTCGGGTTCAGAAATAAGAATTCGTGGTGGTAGTTCTCTTAATGGTAGCAATGACCCGTTGATAGTTATAGATGGTTTACCAATAAATAGTGCAGGTAACAGCTCTTCAACATCTGTTTTAGCGGCGATAAATCCTAATGATATAGAAAGTTTTACTATCTTGAAAGATGCATCTGCAACAGCAATTTTTGGTTCTAGAGGATCAAATGGTGTTATAATCATCACCACTAAAAAAGGAGGGAAAAAACTTTCTGTAGATTATAATTTTCAGTACGGTTCTGGAAAAGCTTACAATTATATTAAGGTATATGATGCCGACTCATTTAGAAATGTAATTCAAACTAGAAAACCTTCATTATTAGGTACTTTGGGAACTGGAGATACAGATTGGCAAAAGGAAATCTATAGAAGAACAGATTTCGTAGATAATAATGTGTCATTAAGAGGAAATTTATTTGGGGTTATTCCATCACGATTGTCTATAGGAAATACCTATCAAGAAGGTTTGCGTTTAACAAACTTTTTTAATAGAAATACAATTTCGACTGCATTAAATCCTTCATTTTTTAAAGATCATTTAAAATTTAGATTAAATGCATCATTTGCAAACGAAAATAGTCGATTCGCTGATGGTGTAGAAGGGAGTGCAATTCGTTTTGACCCAACACAACAAGTCTATCAAGCTGGTTCTCCCTTTGGAGGTTTCTTTGAATATTATGATACATCAGGAAATGCAACCGCTTTAGCACCAAGAAATCCAGTTGCACAGTTACTACAAACTTATGATACTGGAAAAAATAATAGAATTTATGGCAATTTTGAAACCGATTATAAATTTCACTTTTTTCCACAGTTGAGAGCAGTAGTAAATGTTGGATTTGATCAATCTAATGGATATAGAAATAGATTGGTAGCTCCTGGGGTAGCTACTGGAAATCAATATACAACTGCTGGTGTAATTAATTATATTGGAACAGATGCAACTCAAGAAGTGTTATTGCGAAATAAATTAATTGATACTTATTTAACTTATAACGAAAAATTTGGAAAATTAAATGTTGAAGCAACTGCAGGTAGATCATATCAAATTTTTAATGAAGCCAGAATGTATTATGGTGACCTAAGACACAATCCAGCAAATCCAGCAGTAGATGTTTATAGACCAGAAGCAGACAATGTAAATATTGGTTATTTTGTGAGAACTATTTTAACATACAATGATAAATTAATTTTTACAGGGTCGGTTAAAAGAGATGAATCTTCACGATTAGCCCCACAAAATAGGTTACAATATTATCCTGCTTTTGCACTTGCTTACAAAATGAAAGATGATTTCTTTAAGAATTCAAAAACAGTTTCAGATTTAAAATTAAGACTAGGTTATGGTATTACTGGAAACCAAGGCTTACCATCTTCTCAAAATAACATTTATCTGCAACAGTACTCTACTGGTATTATTAACTCACAATATACATTTGGTACAACTCCAACATTAATAAGTTTATCTAGAGCTTACAATGATAACCTAAAATGGGAAAAACAAACAACTTATAATGTTGGTATTGACTATGGTTTTTTCAACAATAGGATTACTGGTTCTTTAGATGTTTATTACAAACAAACGGACGATTTATTCAATAATGCTCCAGTACCTGATGGAAGTAATTTTTCAAACTTTTTACTACAAAATGTTGGAAGTTTTACAAACAAAGGTATAGAGTTTTCAATAAACGCGGAGGTAGCAAAATCTAAAAATTTCAATTGGAATATTAACTTTAATGCGACTAAATTTGAAAGAAGAATTAAATCTTTGGCTAATGGAGCCGATGCGTTTGTTGGTACAGCACCAGGTGTAGGTGGTACTTCACAAATTCATAGACCAGGTTTCACACCCTATTCATTTTTTGTTTACCAACAACTATATAATGCTGCAGGGCAACCTATCGAAGGTGCTTTTGCAGATTTAAATGGAGACGGAATTATCAATGATAAAGATCGTTACATTTACAAAAACCCAGATCCAGATGTTGTTTTTGGATTTGCATCAACCATGAACTACAAAAATATTGATTTCTCATTCAACTTAAGAGCTAGTATTGGTAACAGAATTTACAATCAGGTTGAAGCAGGTAACGCTCAATATAACAACTTACAATCAGGAAGTGTGGCAGGAAATATTCCAACAGCAGTTGAGAATACAAACTTTTATAATTTATCTAACCAGATAGGAACATCAGATTTGTATATTCAAAATGGTTCGTTTTTAAGAATGGATAATATTAGTTTAGGTTATACTTTCCCAAAATGGCTAGAAGGTAAAGCCTCGTTACGTTTATTTACAGGTGTTCAAAACGCTTTTATTATAACAAAATACAAAGGGCTTGATCCTGAACTTGTAGGTGGAATTGATAACACAATTTACCCAAGACAACGACAGTTTCTTTTTGGAGCTAACGTAAAATTTTAAAATAAAAAACTATGAAAAAAATGAAAATTAATGCTTTTGTGCTTCTAGGCGCATTGGTAGGACTTAGTTCTTGTACAAAAGATCTAGATGTTTTGCCAAAAGACCCCACAGTTGCAGTAGCTGAGACTTTTTATGCACAACCGGGTGCATATAAAAATGCCTTAGCTGGTGTGTATGCAAATTTATCTTTAACAGGAACAGATGGTGCTGGTTCATCATCGCTTCAAGGCTTAGATGCTGGAACAAGTCAGTATGGTAGATGTTTGTGGTACCTTCAGGATTTAACCACAGACGAAGTTATCTGGAGTTATGAAAATGACCCAGGAACAAGAGAATTACAACGTAACATTTGGACAGCTACAAATCCTGTTATTCTGGGTATGTTTAGTAGAACTATGTTGGAAGTAGCTTTTGTTAATGACTTTTTAAAAAATACTTCTCCTGAAAAACTAAGTTCAAGAGGTGTGACTGACGCTACATTGTTGAGTAACATTGCTGATTACAGAAATGAAGTTAGAGTATTAAGAGCTTTGGCATACTATAACATGATGGATTTATTTGGAAAAGCTCCTTATATAACCGAAAATGATCCTGTAAACTTTCAAGGTCCTCAATATGACAGACAACAATTGTTTTCGTATGTAGAAGGTGAACTAAATGCCGTAATACCAAATTTAAAAGCACCTAAAGCAAATGAATACGGTAGAGTCGATCAAGCAGTTGCAAGAATGATATTGGCAAAAATGTATTTAAACGCTGAAGTATACATAGGTGCACCTAAATATACTGAATGTGTTACACAATGTAATGCTATCATTGCAGGAGGATACACATTAAATTCAAATTACTTAAATAATTTTAAGGCTGATAACAATACCTCACCTGAAATGATTTTTACTTTACAATCTGATGGATATGTTACACAAAGTTATGGTCCAACGACTGTATTTGTAAATGGTTCTGTGGGTTCAACTGAACAAAATGGTTCTTCTTTAGGTGTTAGCTCAGGCGGTTGGGGTGGTGCTTTAAGATTAAGAAAAGAATTTGTTCAAAAATTTGATGGAGCAGCATTCAATACAGATACAAGAAAAACAATCATTTCAGGAAGTAGACCTATTGATATTTTTGATATTGCAAACAGAGATCAAGGTTATATTTTATCAAAATTCTCTAATAAATCTTCTACTGGTGTTGCAGGAACAAATTCTACTTTTGTAGATACTGACTTCCCTTTGTTTCGTCTAGCAGATGTATACTTAATGTATGCAGAATGTGCGGTACGTGGTGCTTCAGGAGCAACACTATCTCAAGGTCTTACTTATGTGAATGCATTAAGAGAAAGAGCTAATAGTGGTTCTGCTGTCGCAGATATATCTGCATTCGATTTAAATTTAGACTTTATTATTGATGAAAGAGCAAGAGAATTGCATTGGGAATCACATAGAAGACAAGATTTAATTCGTTTCGGAAAATATACAGGTGGAACTTATAATTGGGCATGGAAAGGTAATGGTTCAAGTGGTATTGGAATTTCTAGTAATCTAAAATTATTCCCTATACCTGTTAACGCAATTGCAGCCAATCCAAATTTACAACAAAATCCAGGTTATTAATAATTAATAAAAATAAATAAGAAAAAAATGAAAAATATAATTTTAAAATCGTTTGTAGCTCTTGCTATAATTACAGGATTAAATTCTTGTTCTAATGAAAAAGATTTAAGTTACTCTACTCCAGCAGGTAGCTTTATGATTCTTTCGCCAACATCTGGAGAAAGTGTAACATTGAACCCATCAAACCCAACAAATCCAGCTTTAGCGCTAGCTTGGGAAAAGATGAATTATGGCACGCCTACTCAAATTAATTATTCAGTAGAAATTGATAAAGCAGGAGATAACTTTGATACTCCTGTTGAACTTACTTCGACTTCAAACAATTACATTACAATTTCAACAGCTGACTTGAATGGTAAAGGTTTATTAGCTGGTTTAACTCCATTTACACAAGGTGGTTTAGATATCAGAATTAAGTCAACAGTTGGAACTACAGGTTCTGAGCCTGCTTATTCAAATATGGTAACTTATTTGGTAACTCCATACACTACAGAAGCTCCAAGATTATATGTAATTGGGAA
>JANXVF010000004.1 GCA_025351785.1 Flavobacterium sp. | reverse complement strand
AAATCAACTTACGGTGTTCAAGTAGGAATATTAGGAGTTTGGGCACATCGAGAAGTGAAATTAACTGATGAGATCGCTTTACGAGCAGAAATTGGAATGGATGCTGGAATTTTTGGCGGAAGTTTTTACCCGAAAACTGGATATTTAATGACACCAGTTATCACAGTAGAACCGAGATGGTACTATAACTTGGAGAAAAGACAATCTAAATCAAAAAATATTTCGGGAAATAGTGGGAATTTTTTGACAATCAAAACGAGTTATAATCCAAACTGGTTTACAATATCAAATTATGACAACGTTAAAATAGTAAATCAAGTTTCAATAATACCAACTTGGGGAATAAAACGAAACATCGGTAATCATTTTACTTATGAAACTGGAATTGGTTTAGGTTACAGGTACTTTTTTGCAAAAAGTGAAGGTTACTCAAAAAATGAAGGTTCAGCGGCTGTAAATTTACATTTAAGAGTTGGTTACAGATTTTAACTGAAAAAATAAATAGAAAACCGAACGCACAACAGCGGTTTGGCGCAATTGGGGTTTTAGGCAAACTTTAAAGTTGGTTTTGTACTTTGATGTTGGTTTTTAAATCGGTACTTTTGGCTAACCAAATCCCCAACTGACGCCAAGCCACAATCCGTTGGCAGTAATTGTAAGAAAAATAACCTTAAAAATAAAAATATGAGAAAAATATTAATTTTATTCAGTTTAGTATTATTAACTAATTGTAGCAAAAATGACGATATTGTTCAGAATTCAAGCCCAATTGTAGCTAGTTCGATGAAATACACAGTATCAGAAGATTATGGTAACTTTAACGATATATATAGTCAACAATACACTTTTGATAATGACGGAAAAGTTATATCAGAGACTTATACGAATTTTTTTAATCCACAATTTAATTATACAAGTACATTTGAATATAATTCCCAAGGTAGAATAATTAAAGAAATAAAAAATGGACAATTATTTTCTGCAGTGATTTGGAATGGTAATATAGCAGAATTATATAACAATTTGAATCAAAAGATTACAGAATTTATTTTCAATAACGAACAGTTGATAGAGTATAATTATGGATTTGTTAGTGGAAATCTTCAAAATCACAAATATAATTATGATACGAATGGTAACGTTATTTCTGAGGAACATCAGAATGAAGTCTATGTTGAATATTTAAATTACAACACAAATTTGTCAAATCCTTTAAACTTAATTAAATCAATTGGCATTTTAAGATTGTCTTATAATCCCTATTTTAAAAACTTTTTTGAAACAGAAAAAGCATATCCTTATGATGGTGGAGATTATATAACTCCATTAACATATTATGGCTATCAAAATGTAATAGACTTAAGTAACAGAATAATTTCAACTACAGACGACAAAACTTTAATTTATAAGTCAAAATTTGAGTATAACTAGAACAACTACTGCCAACAGCGGTTTTGCAAGATTGCGAATTTTGTCGTAAATTCACGTTCACGTTTCGCAAGAAGTATTATCTTAGCAGAAAGAACTCGATTACGAAGTTCGCAACCTCGCAAAGCCGCGAGACGTTAGCAGTAACTTTCGGAAAAACCGCAGTATAAAAGAAAATAATGAAAATTCTAACTTGGAATATTGAAAGACCTAAGTCTGAAAATCAATCAATAATTGATAAACTTGTAGAAATTGACGCTGAAATTATAATATTAACGGAAACTAACTCACTAATAAAACTTGGAAAAGAATATAAGTTTGTAGCAACAGAAATTTTGGAAAGCGGTTTTGAAGGAATTAAATATAAAACTGGAGAAAACAGAACGACAATTTGGACAAAATATAGAATACGTAGTCAGAACGAAACTTTTGACAATTTTACTTCTGTTTGCGCCGAAATAGAAACGCCAGAAGGGTTGCTGAATGTTTACGGAACAATTATTGGAGTATTTGGTGGAATTGGTGAAAGATTTAAAAGTGATTTAGAAAAACAACTTTTAGATTTTGAAAATCTATCAGAAGAAAAACTTTTTTGTATTGCTGGAGATTTAAATGTTACTTTTTCTGGAAGAGTTTATCCAAGTCACGATGCAAAAAATAAATTAAATTCAGCATTTGAAAAATTAAAACTTAAAAATTTAACTTCTGAAATTGAAAACAACGTTGACCATATTGTGTTAAGTAAAAGTTTAATTGAAAATAGAAACGTGAAAATAGAAACGTGGAACCACGATAAAAAATTGAGCGACCATATTGGAATTTGCATAACAATTGAATAAAAGCTACTGCTAACAGCGGTTTCAAGAAATTGGGGTTTTCGGGCTTAATTTAAAGTTTGTTTTGTACTTTTGAGTTCAGTATTTAATCGAAAGTTCGGGCGTACTTTTCCCCAACTTCTTAAAGCCTCGGGACGTTAACTGTAATTTTTCATCAGAGAAAAAAACAACTTTTTCTTTGATAATTACCAAATTTTGGTAACTTTGTTAAAAATAAGAAAATTATGGGACGAAATACATCAGTTTCTCTTGGAAACTATTTTGAAAACTTTGTCGACAGCAGAATTTCAGAAGGAAGATTTAAAAACGCGAGCGAAGTTATTCGAGCTGGATTAAGATTGTTAGAAGAAGAAGAAAGCAAAATTATTGCTCTTAAAAAAGCTATCAGTGAAGGTATTGAAAGTGGAATCGCAAAAAACTTTGATCCAAAAAAACATCTTGAATCGTTAAAAGCCAAAAAGAGAAATGGCTAAATATAAATTAACAAACAAAGCAGTAGAAGATTTATCGAAGATTTGGGATTATACATACGAAGTTTGGTCTGAAAATCAAGCTGACAAATATTATTTTGAACTTCTTGAAGATTGTCAAGTATTAGCTGAAAATCAAAATTTAGGAAAAAATTATACAGAAATTAATAATGATATTTTTGGTTATAAATCTGGTCAACATATAATTTTCTTCAGAATATTTAGCGAAAACGAAATCGAGATTACTAGATTTTTGCACTCAAGAATGGATTTGAAAAACAGAATTCAAGAATAAAACTACAGTTAACAGCGGTTTCAAGAAATGGCGAAAAAAGTGCAAAATTGATGTTTGTCTTTCGCAAGAAATACTATCTTAGCAAAAAGAACTCGGCTCCGAAGTTCGCCACTTCTTGAAGCCACGAGACGTTGTGCGTAATTATATGAACCCATACAGAACAACCAAATCCTTTACAACAATAGAGGTTAAAATTATGATTTAAAGAATGATAAATAATAATATTTAATGCAGTTAGAACTCGGTTTCAATTACAGTATAGGTATATTTATTGTCTCTATTATTTTACTTTGGATATTTAGCAACAAACTATCCAGTGTTGTAAACTTTATTGATGATAAATTTAATTTAGGAAGTTCTTTTGGTGGAACTATCATATTATCAATTGTAACCAATCTACCGGAAATTGCGATTACTGCAAACGGTGCCATGAAAGGAGATGTAGATTTAGCGATTGGAAATATTTTAGGTGGAATAGTAATTCAATCATTGCTTTTAGTTCTTTTTGATTTTGCTTCTCGAAAAGAAAAACAACCATTGAGTACACTTGTTAGCAACAAAGCAAGCATTATACAAGGAATGTTTCTTATTATTATTCTAACACTTGTGATATTAGGTAAACAGTTAAATTCATCTGCTATTTTTTTAAGAAGCACTGTTGCTGAGTTATTAATCGTTTTTTTTTGGATTGCAAGCATAATGATACTACGAAGAATTCAAACGAAAAAAGCGGAAATAAAAACAAAGGCAAATGACTTTAAAAATAATTTACCTAAGGATTATACAAAACGGTCAGCTATATTTTGGTTGATAGCAATATCTATAATTATTTTGATTTTTGGTGTATTACTTGAAGTAACAAGTGATACGATTGCAAAACATTATAATATTAATGGAATTATATTCGGTGCAACAATTTTAGCACTTGTAACATCATTACCCGAAATTTCTGGTGGTTTAGAATTTGTAAAACAAAAAACATATCAACCTATAATTAGCGATATTTTTGGTGGAAATGCTTTTTTGCCAGTTCTATTTTTAATGGCAACTTTAATTACAAACGATGCAATACTCCCCAAAGCACAATATATTGACATATACCTTACAACAATTGCCATTTTAATTACTGCAATCTACATTATTGGAATGGTGCTTAAATT
>JANXVF010000168.1 GCA_025351785.1 Flavobacterium sp. | reverse complement strand
ATTATAAGCCATTTAAAATTAAAGTTGATGCTAGTAAAAGTTTTCGGTAGTGCGGTTTTTGGTGTTGAAGCCACGACAATAACAGTAGAAGTTAATATTGATAAAGGAGTTGGGTATCATCTTGTGGGTTTACCAGATAATGCAATTAAAGAAAGTAGTTATCGCATTGCTGCTGCTCTTAAAAACAATGGCTATACACTACCTGTAAAAAAAATTACAATAAATATGGCACCTGCCGATTTAAGAAAAGAAGGATCTGCTTACGATTTAACACTAGCAATAGGAATTTTAGTGGCATCTGGTCAAATAAAAGGAGACGAAATTGATAAATATATGATTATGGGCGAACTTTCGCTCGATGGAGGTTTACAACCCATAAAAGGAGCTTTATCGATAGCTATTAAAGCGAAAGAAGAAGGTTATAAAGGATTTTTTTTACCAAAACAAAATGTAAAAGAAGCTGCGATAGTTTCAGGTCTCAACGTTTACGGAATAGAAAATGTAACCGAAGTAATTGATTTTTTTGAAGGGAAAGGAACTTTAATACCTACAGTAATTGACACACGTGAGGAATTTTATAAAGAATTAGATTTTCCAGAATTTGATTTTTCTGATGTCAAAGGTCAGGAAAGTATTAAAAGATGTATGGAAATTGCTGCAGCTGGAGGTCACAATATTATTTTGATAGGTCCACCAGGTTCAG
Organism: Flavobacterium sp.; assembly: GCA_025351785.1. Lineage (GTDB taxonomy): Bacteria > Bacteroidota > Bacteroidia > Flavobacteriales > Flavobacteriaceae > Flavobacterium. The sequence continues at coordinate 9,564 of JANXVF010000168.1, read as the reverse complement.
GAAAAACAATGCTTGCCAAAAGATTACCCAGTATTTTGCCTCCTATGACTTTGAAAGAAGCATTAGAAACAACAAAAATTCATAGTGTTGCTGGAAAAATTAAAGATGCAGGATTAATGAGTCAACGCCCTTTTAGAAGTCCACATCATACGGCATCTAGCGTTTCACTTGTAGGCGGAGGAAGCTATCCGCAACCAGGAGAAATCTCTTTATCGCACAACGGAGTTTTATTTTTAGACGAATTACCAGAATTTAAAAGAGAAGTTTTAGAGGTAATGCGACAACCTTTGGAGGACAGAGAAGTTACAATATCTAGGGCAAAATTTACAATTACCTATCCCTCATCTTTTATGTTAGTTGCCAGTATGAACCCAAGTCCAAGTGGATATTTTAACGACCCTGATGCGCCAGTAAGTTCATCTCCGGCAGAAATGCAAAGGTATTTAAGTAAAATTTCGGGTCCACTTTTAGATCGAATTGATATTCATATCGAGGTAACACCCGTTCCGTTTGAAAAACTTACAGAATCTCGAAAAGCAGAAAGTAGCGTTGAGATTAGAAAACGAGTAACAAATGCCAGAGAAATTCAGACTAAACGTTTTGCAGCTTTTGAAAATATACATTACAACGCACAGATGAGTTCTAAACAAATTAGAGAATATTGTCCGCTTGACGATGTTTCATTAAATTTGTTAAAGAATGCCATGGAAAAACTCAACCTTTCTGCAAGAGCATTTGACAGAATTTTGAAAGTTTCGCGAACAATTGCTGATTTAGAAAATGCAGATGTTGTGGTTTCAAATCATATTGCCGAAGCTATTCAGTACAGAAGTTTAGACCGCGAAGGATGGTTAGGATAAATTTTTCTTAATAAAAATTTAAAATTTACTTTTAAAAACTAATTGGTACAATTATTATACTACTTTTCACGTTATTAGTTAAACTAAACGTATCAAATAAACAACCAATGGATAAAATCAAAATACTTTGGGTGGACGACGAAATCGATTTGTTAAAGCCACACATCATCTTTCTTGAGAAAAAAAATTATGAAGTTACAACGTGTAATAACGGTAGAGATGCAATAGATATTTTTGCAGATAACAATTTTGACATTGTGTTTCTTGATGAAAATATGCCCGGTATGAGTGGTTTAGAAACACTTGCAGAAATTAAAGAAAAAAAATCGACTACTCCTGTAATTATGATTACAAAGAGTGAAGAAGAATATATAATGGAAGAAGCAATAGGTTCAAAAATTGCTGATTATTTAATAAAACCGGTAAATCCGAATCAAATTTTATTGAGTTTAAAGAAGAATTTAGATCATTCTAGATTAATTTCAGAAAAAACAACCTTAGATTATCAGAAGGAATTTCGGAAAATTGCCACCGAATTATCAATGGTAAATTCCTATGATGATTGGATTGAGATGTACAAAAAATTAATTTTTTGGGAACTTGAATTAGAAACAATAGAAGATACAAATCTTATTGATATACTAGAATCACAAAAACTTGAGGCAAACTCACAGTTTAGCAAGTTTATAGAACGAAATTATGAAGATTGGTTTGAGACACCAGTTCGCAAAAGCTCGAATGAAACAAAAGCAGATAGACCCATTCAATCTCATACACTATTTAGAGAATTAGTAGTTCCTGAATTGACAAAAAAAGACAAACCAGTACTATTTGTTGTGATTGATAATTTAAGATACGATCAATGGAAAACTTTTGAAAGTGTTGTTAATAATCATTACAAGCTAGAGAAAGAAGTTCCTTATTATGCAATATTGCCCACAGCAACTCAATATGCTCGTAATGCGATATTTTCGGGATTAACACCTTTAGAAATGGAAAAACAATTTCCTCAATATTGGAAAAATGATGTAGATGAAGGAGGAAAAAATCTCTATGAAGCAGAATTTTTATCGGCGCATTTAAAAAGATTAGGTTTAAATATTAAACATGACTATTTTAAAATTACAAATCTTGCAAGCGGAAAAAAACTTGCTGAAAATTTCAGAACCCTGAAAGAAAACAATTTAGTTACTGTTGTATACAACTATGTAGATATGCTTTCGCATGCTAAAACTGAAATGGATGTCGTTAAAGAATTAGCATCAGATGACAAAGCATATAGATCATTAACTTTGAGCTGGTTTAAAAATTCACCTTTGCTAGAAATTATTCAACAAGCACAAAAGTTAGGTTTTAAACTCATTATTACTACCGATCATGGAACAATTAATGTTAAAAATCCAACTAAAGTAATTGGTGATAAAAATACCAGCTTAAACTTAAGATACAAAACAGGTAGAAGTTTAAGTTTTGAAAATAAAGATGTTTATTTTGTAAAAGATCCAAAAAAAATTGGACTTCCAACGATTAATATGAGTAGTTCATTTATTTTTGCAAAGAATGATTTATTTTTAGCATACGTAAACAATTACAACCATTATGTAAGTTATTATAGAAACACATATCAACACGGCGGTATATCTTTAGAAGAAGTTATTGTTCCGTTTTTAGTATTTAATCCGAGATAAAAATAAGATTTATATCTCAAAATAATTATATATTTTAGTATAGTGGAAATTACATTTTCAATTGATCAATTGGCAGAAGTTGCAAAAAAAATAGTTTATGAAAATCCTAAAAAAGTAATTCTTTTTAACGGATCTATGGGAGCTGGAAAAACAACATTAATAAAAGAACTTGTAAAAACTCTTGGCGTAAAACAAACTGCAACTAGCCCAACATTTAGTTTAGTAAACGAGTATTATATTTCAAATACTGAAATTATCTATCATTTTGACGTATATCGATTAAAAAATGAATCAGAGGCATTAGATTTTGGAATAGACGAATATTTATATTCGGGTAATTGGTGTTTTATAGAGTGGGCTTCAAAAATTCCGAATTTAATTCCAGCTGAACATTCTGTAATTTCGATAAACATTCTTCCAGATGGAAAACGCAATCTAATTTTAGAATAATTTTAATCGCTTCATTTATAATCTATCAATAGTTTTGTAACTTGTGCCCTATTATACATTTATAATTATGTCATTATCACCATTTACAAGACAGCAACTACTTCCTCAAGAAGAAAAACTAGAAATAACTAGACATAAAAGCGAATTATATATTGGAATTCCAAAAGAAACTAGTTATCAAGAAAGACGAATTTGTCTAACTCCAGATGCTGTAAATTCGCTTACTTCTCACGGACACCGAGTTATTATTGAATCTAAGGCGGGTGAAAGTTCTAGTTATACAGATAAAGAATATAGTGATGCTGGTGCAGAAATAACTAATGATACAAAAAAGGTTTTAGAGTGTCCGATGCTTTTAAAAGTTGAACCACCAACAATGTCGGAAATCGAAATGATGAATCCAAATTCATTAATAATTTCTGCAATTCAATTAAAAACTAGAAAAAAAGAATACTTTGAGGCATTAACAAAAAAGAAGATAACAGCACTTGCATTTGAATATATTAAAGATGAAGACGGGAGTTATCCAGCTGTAAAATCGTTAAGTGAAATTGCCGGAACCGCTTCAATTCTAGTAGCAGCAGAGTTAATGATTAATAACCAATTTGGTAAAGGACTACTTTTTGGCAATATAACTGGCGTTCCTCCTACTGATGTTGTAATTCTTGGGGCTGGAACTGTAGGAGAGTTTGCTGCACGAACTGCAGTAGGACTTGGAGCAAGTGTGAAGGTCTTTGACAACTCAATCACAAAATTGCGACGCCTACAAAATAATCTTAATCAGCGTGTTTTCACTTCAACCATACAACCCAAATCACTTTTAAAAGCGCTTCGTAGGTGTGATGTTGCTATTGGTGCAATGCGAGGAAAAGACAGGTGCCCGGTAGTTGTAACAGAAAGTATGGTCGAAAACATGAAAAGAGGAGCCGTAATTGTAGATGTTTCTATTGATACCGGTGGTTGTTTTGAAACTTCAGAAATAACAACTCATGAAAAACCAACATTTATAAAAAATAATATAATTCATTACTGTGTGCCAAACATTCCTTCTCGTTATTCAAAGACAGCATCACTTTCTATCAGCAATATAATTACTCCATACTTACTACAAATTGCCGAAGATGGTGGAATCGAGAGTGCACTAAGATGTAATAAAGGACTTAAAAATGGAGTTTATTTATACCACGGTATTTTGACAAATAAAGCAATTGGCGACTGGTTTAATCTGCCAGATAGCGATATAAATTTAATTGTTTTTTAGAAGCAAAATGGTTTAGTCTTGCTTTATAAATCCTATTCCTGCTGTACATTATATCTTTTTTTAATCTTTATTCCTTCCTTCGTCAGATTTGTTTTTGGTAAAAAAGGATGTCATTTCTATCAGGGCTGCAATTATTATTTTGTCTATTTAATAAGTTTATAAACCATATATTTCAAATTCAAAATTATAAAAACTACTTTTGCACAAAGATTACTACCATGAAGTTTTATCAGCGTTTTGCCTATTATTTAGTAGGATTTATATTAGGATGTTTTTTTGTAGCACTTGTTCTTTCAGGAAAAGATACACGATGCAACTATTTCCCAAATGCAAGAGTTTTAAATGATTTGAGAAATAAACCATTTAACTATAGTATAGAAGCATCTCGAAAATTATCTGAAGATTGGATTGATACTATCGATATAAAAAATACTTTAACTTATGGTGATGTTGATTTTGATAAAAGCAATGTTATCTATGAAAAAGGAAAATTATATGTTATTCAAGGGCAAACCTTAAAAAAAGACACAATAACATTAAGAGTTATTAACTATCCAAATCGCGCAGTTCTTGACGATATTATTAGGAAACAAAGAAATACTTCATCAAAAAAATAAATTTTAAAATTAAATTTTACATATAAAAAAAATGGCAATCAATTGATTGCCATTTTTTATAAGTTCTACTATTTTATTTAAACTGTCTGTTTATATAAATCCATCCAGTTCTAGTTTCTGAACCACTTTTAAACTCTATTACATAATAATAAGTTCCATCTGGTAATTCATCTCCAGCATCAGATTGACCAAACCATTCTTTAGCATAATCATTTTTAGAATAAGCCTTCATACCATATCTGTTAAAGATACTCAGTTTTTGAACTCCAAATCCAGATAAATCAAAGAAATCATTCAAGGTATCTCCATTTGGAGAGATTCCTTTTTGAATATCGCAAAAGATACTTTGAATAGTGTAAGGGTGAATTTTTACACAATTTCCATTTGTTACTTTTACATTTATAATAACAGGAAGAGTTGATCCTAAATTATTTGTTATTATATAGTTAGTTGCATTAAAAGTAGAGTTATTTGTACCTACAGAAGTTCCTGTAGAGTTTTGCCATTCAAAAGTTGCCGTATTCAAATCTAAACTAGAAGTCAATGAGTTAACCTCTAATGTAAAATTATTACTCACACATTCTCCTTTCACCTCAAAATCAAAATCAGTTTGTACAATTATATTTATTGTTGTTGTTAAAGCACATTGTCCTGAATTTGGTGTAAAAGTATACGTTCCTGAATTAGTATTACTAACAGTTGATGGACTCCAAGTTCCATTAATTGGCGTCGAATTTGTTGAAATACTAGGTAGCACTGGAGGAGTTTCACCTGTACAAAGTGGCGCAAAATTATTAAACGTTGGCATAACTTTTTGGTTTACTACAATGGTTAATGTTACTGTGCTTGCACACTGCCCAGAATTTGGCGTGAAAGTATACGTTGTAGTTGCAGTATTGTTCAATCCAGGAGACCATGTTCCAGTTATTGGAGTTGAATTTGTTGAACTTGTAGGCAAAGGATTTAAAGTATCGCCTGAACAAATTGGAGCAACTGCATTAAAAGTTGGTATAACATTCGGATTAACAGTTATCGTTAACGTCGCAGTAGTTGTACATTGTCCTGCATCTGGTGTAAAAGTATACGTTGTAGTTGCAGTATTGTTTAATGCTGGTGACCATGAACCAGTTATTGGAGTTGAATTTGTTGAACTTGTAGGCAACGGATTTAAAGTATCGCCTGAACAAATTGGAGCAACTGCATTAAAAGTTGGTGTAACATTTGGGTTAACAGTTATCGTTAAGGTAGCTGTAGTTGCACATTGTCCTGCATTTGGTGTAAAAGTATACGTTGTAGTTGCAGTATTATTCAATGCTGGTGACCATGTACCTGTTATTGGAGTTGAATTTGTTGAACTTGTAGGCAACGGATTTAAAGTATCGCCTGAACAAATTGGAGCAACAGCATTAAAAGTTGGTGTATACTGTGGATTTAGAAAAATAATTGGAGTTACGTTGGTATATACACAACTATTAATTGTTAATGTAAAGTTTGAATATGTTCCTGCATTTAATCCACTAATAACAATTTCACCTGTATTATTTGATGTAAAATTTTGTGGACCATTTGTTACAGTATCATCATCATATGATAATGCATAAACTGTATTTGGAGCTAAACCAGAAATAGTGATTGTTCCATCAGTTGCATTACAAGTTGTAGGATTTGAACTTGAATATACTGGTGTAGATTGTATTGTAAATGTTGCAACAAAATTAGATCCACCATTATTTACAAGTAAAGTATCGTTACAAAGAGTTGTAGAAGTATTTGAACCAGAAACATCATAATAAACTTCTAAAACATAACTTCCAGGAGGGTAAGTTGTAAGATTATATGGTGATTGTGAATCATTTAAAACATTTTGCCATTTCTGATCTCCTGGTTGACATGCACCTCCAGAAGGAAATGTTGTACCTGTACAATTGTCAAAAAATGGTAAATTAAGAGTAGTAAAAGCTCCAGGTGTTCCCGCTTGAGGATAAACTCTAAAATATAATCTAGAGCTACAAACATTTGATCCAGAATTCTTGAATGTTTTAACCTCTGCTCCTCTCAAAATTAATGAATTAGAATTTTGAATATAAGTTCCTAAATTGGAATTAGGGAATGTATTGGTAGCTGGTCCAATCAAATTTGCTCCTGAACCTGTAGTATTGAAGAAATTTGATGTACTGCAATTTGTTAACCAAACGGCAGTAGCATAAGTCCCAAAACCACAATTTTGAACATTTATTGTTATTACTTTATTAGTTGCACACTGACCACTATTTGGTGTAAATGTGTAGTTACCAGAAGCAGTATTACTTACAGTTGCAGGAAACCAAGTTCCAGAAATACCGTTTAATGAGGTAGTTGGTAAAGTTGGAGCTGTACTTCCTGAGCAGAAAGTTGGTATTGCATCAAAAGTTGGAACTACTACTGCATTAATTGTAACTGTAGTTGAAGTAGTATAACCTGGACAAGCCCCTATAGCTGTCAAAGTGTAAGAAATAGTATATACACCAGATGAACTTAAACTAGGTGTTATTGCACCAGTTGTAGGATTTATATTCAAACCTAAAGGTAATGATGAAAATATTCCATTTAAAGTATTTCCTGAACCAGTTCCACTATTAACTGTTGGTGTATAGGTAGCATTATCCAAACCGCAATAACTTGAATTTGGATATGAAATCGTTGTTGAAGTATTATTAGCGTCAGAAATATTTATAGTGTAATTGAAAGTTTTTATCTGAGTACATCCACCACCAATTGGCAAAACAGTATTAGTTATAACATAATTTCCAGCAGCACTTGATGCTAAATTTACTTCTCCAGTCGCAGTACTTACAAAAACTAATCCAGCAGGTGATGCGGAGAATGTTCCAGCAACAGATCCAGGATTTATAACTGCAACAGGATTTGAACCGCCATTTTTACAATATGTTGATGGATTATATGCAAATTTTGCATCTGGACAACAAAGTGTAGAACCAGCTCCAGGGGCTGAAGCATTGGCTTGAGTTAATGAAATATAACCAGGATTGTTTGAAAAATTAGTTATTAAAATAATATAAAATTGTCCTGCAATTGCATTTACAATATTAAAATTTTCGGTTGGTGCCGCAGAATAACTACAACCAGTTGTCAAACCAGTAAGATTTGCCGCTCCATTACTTATTGCTGTACAAGCATCATTTTGACTTGTAAATGGTCCCCACGCAACATAATCGACATCTAAATTTGCAGGACCTCCTTGAGTAGTAGATTGTGTTAGCAAATAATTTATTGGTCCTGATGTTAAAACTTGAATGGTAAAATAAGTTGGGTTTGGAGTTGTAAATAAACAACCTATCGTACCTAAACTAGTTACGCCAGTAGTGTTAGTATATCCTACTCCTGTTGTAGTACAAACCGAAGAAGAATTATCACAAGTCGAAGGAGTAGATATACATAAGTTAAATGATATTGTTTGAGGAGTATTCGCATTAGAATATATTCTGATATAATAAGTCTGTCCAACAGTCAAGTTATTCAATGTTCCCGAATTTAATCCTGTTCCACTACAAAAATATTGAGTCAAAGTTCCACATGAACCTGTATAAACCGCAAAATTTAATCCTAAATTAAAAGAAGTTCCCGTAACAGCAGATAGTGAAACATTTAAATAAGGATTTGTAGCTACAAATTGAAACCAAACGTCATCATCTGGTGTTCCTACGCAAGGTGCATTCAAAGGCACCGAAGATGCTGTTGCACCAGATACTGTTCCTTGAACTGTTTGACCACATGTAGAACTAGAATTAACGGGAACAAATATTGCACCTGAACACTCATCATTACCTGGTAAAGTATTAAAATTAAAACCTGTTGACCAAAAGCTTGTATCAGTTGTTGAACATAAAGCTCTTACATAAAAAGTATATTGTGTACCAGCAGTTAATCCAGTAATTAAAATCGGATTTGAAGGTGCGTTATAAATACCAGTAGTTGGGTTATCATTTGGTAGAGGTGCAGGAGATCCAAGTGGTAAAATTAAAACCTGCCATTGACTTGGAGGCGGAGTACCAATATCTGTCCAGCCTAACAATGCTGTAGTTTGGGTAACGTTAGTAGCAGTTAAAGCTGTAGGCTTAGGACACGTAGGAGGTGGAGAACAAGTTACATTTGCAACAAAACCGGCATGTGTAACACTACCATCAGAAGTGAAAACAAAAGTTAAACATCCACTTGCATTTGTAGCAGTTGTTTGTGGTGGAAATGTTAATCCAGTATAAGTACCAAGTAAAGGTGCATTTATATCACACCCATCGTATATTTTTAAAACATCAAAATTATTTTCAAGATCAAATGATGTAAAAGATATTGTCACTAGTTGTCCTGCCGTCGGTGTAATTGTCGTTGTAACATTTGCATTATTTCCATAATTAGCATTTGCTCCACCAGGATCTGTAAAAGTACCACCACACGCAGGTGGCACTAACTGGGTATTTGCAGTTGCAGGTATTGAAACATCACTGGTATCGGTTGGAGAACATATGGCTCTCACATAAAAATTATAACAGGTATCTGGATTTAATCCAGTAAAATTGTATGGATTTAATGTAGTAGCAATCCAAGCACTAGTATTGGTTGGTGCTGGATCAGTACATAGCAAAGCGATTACTTCAAAATTTGTTGCACTAGAGTTATTAGTCCAAGACAAA
>JANXVF010000147.1 GCA_025351785.1 Flavobacterium sp. | reverse complement strand
TTTTAGCCACGAATTTCACGAATTTTCACGAATTATTTTTGTCTGAATATTTCACAAATTTTAAAAAAAGAGTGTTATGGAATTATATAAGCAGGACGAATATTATAAAATTATTGGATTGTGTATGGAAGTTCATAGAATTCTTGGTGGTGGGCTTTTAGAAGCAGTTTACAAAGAAGCGTTAGAAATTGAATTTATAAATCATAATATTCCTTTTGAAAGAGAAAAAGAATTTATAATTCAATATAAAGAACACACATTAAAAAAGAGATTTTATGCAGATTTTGTGGTTTATGGTGAAATTATTTTAGAAGTAAAAGCTACAAAATTATTAATAGATGAAAACATAGCTCAAACTCTAAACTATATGAATATTACAAAAAGTAAATTAGGAATTTTGGCAAATTTTTCAAGTAAATCATTACAACATAAAAGAGTAGTACTTTAAAATTAGTGAAAATTCGTAAAATTCGTGGCTAAAAGTTTTAATAAAACAAATAAAATCAGTGCCAATTAGTGAAATTCGTGGCTAAAAGTTTAGTAAAATTAAATGAATAAAATTAGTGAAAATTCGCGAAATTCGTGGCTAAAAGTTTTAATACAATAAATAAAATTAGTGCCAATTGGTGAAATTCGTGGTTAAAAAATAAAAAAATGAGATTGCTTCGTGCCTCGCAATGACAATATGGAAACAGTACAATCAATAAAACAACGATTCGAGATTATAGGAAACGACCCAAAACTAAATCGTGCCGTAGAAAAAGCCATTCAGGTTGCGCCTACTGATATTTCGGTGTTGGTAGTTGGAGAAAGTGGCGTTGGAAAAGAAAGTATTCCAAAAATAATACACTCACTTTCGCACAGAAAACACGGAAAATACATCGCCGTAAACTGTGGTGCCATTCCAGAAGGAACCATTGATAGCGAGTTGTTCGGACACGAAAAAGGTTCGTTTACAGGCGCAACATCTACTCGTGAAGGTTATTTTGAAGTTGCCGACGGCGGAACTATTTTTCTAGATGAAGTTGGCGAATTGCCATTAACAACACAAGTACGTTTACTGCGTGTACTAGAAAACGGCGAATTTATAAAAGTAGGCTCATCGCAAGTTCAAAAAACCAATGTTAGAATTGTAGCAGCTACAAACGTCAATTTATTTGATGCTATCGAAAAAGGGAAATTTCGTGAAGATTTATATTACAGATTAAGTACAGTCGAAATTGGTTTGCCTCCATTACGCGAGAGGAAAGACGATATTCACCTGTTATTTAGAAAATTTGCATCCGATTTTGCTCATAAATACAAAATGCCTGCCATAAAAATAGAAGATAATGCTATTCCTTATCTTATAAAATATCGCTGGAGCGGAAACATTCGTCAGTTGCGAAATGCTGCCGAACAAATTTCGGTACTTGAAACGAATAGAAATATAAGTTTAGAAACTTTAAAATCTTATTTGCCAGAAGAAGGAAATCAATTTCCGAGCGTAATCAAGAAAACTAAAAGCGATTCTGATTTTTCGACCGAGCGCGATATTTTGTACAAAGTTTTATTTGATATGAAAAGTGATTTGCACGATTTAAAAAAACTTACTCTTGAATTGATGCAAAACGGAAGTTCAAAAGTGCAGGAAATTAATAAAAATTTAATCCAAAAAGTATTTGGTCACGACGAAAAATCAAAAGCTGTAATAGACGAAAATCATCGGCTTGAAGCAATAAATAAAAATCAAATCATCGAAGATCAGGAGGAATTTGATGATGAAGAAGAAGATCAAAATAATTATCTAGATGCAGAAACAATAGATGAAAAAGAACAATTGAGCCTTGAAGCAAAAGAAATTGAACTTATCAAAAAATCGCTAGATAGAAATAAAGGGAAACGTAAGGCAGCGGCAGACGAACTGGGAATATCTGAGAGAACATTGTATAGAAAAATTAAACAGTATGATTTGTAAATCAATAAAAAATGAATTATTTAAATAATAAAAAATATATCTTTGATTAATTAAATTTGAAATAGAAAAGTAACTTTAAAATGAACAAATATAAAATTTATCTTATTCTTTTTTTTACGTCAATCGCGCTTTTTGGTTGTGGCGCATACAACTTTACTGGAACGGGAAAAATTGATGCAAAAACATTTCAAGTTAACAGATTTCAAAATAATGCAAACTTAATCGAACCAGGAATCGACCGAACATTCACATTAAGATTGCAAGAAATTATTCAAAGTCAGACCAATTTGAATTTAGCTAGTACAAACGGTGATTTGTTTTATGACGGTGAAATTGTCGATTATTATTTCTCACCTATGAATGCTACTGCAGATCAAAAAGCAGCACAAACTAGATTGACTGTTTCTGTAAATGTTAGATTTATAAATAAAAACAAGGAAAAAGATAATTTTGAAAAGAAATTCACATTCTTCTATGATTATTCAGGTACAGATCAATTAATAGGATCAAAATTAACAACAGCTTTAGACGAAATTTTTACAAGAATAACCCAAGATATTTTTAACGAATCACTAGCAAAGTGGTAAAATTGATTCAGTATTTATAGAAGTAAAAAAATGACACCATGAATGTAACAGATTATACCCATCTAATAAACAAACCCGATGCTATTAATGAGCGTCATAGTGAGGCATTAGATAAGATAATCGATGAATTTCCTTATTTTCAAAGTGCCAGAATAATTCGATTGAAACATTTATACAATCAAGATAGCTTCAAATATAATCATGCTCTCAAGGTTGCAGCTACTTTTACTACAGATAGAACGGTTTTATTTGATTTCATTACATCAAACAATTTTATAACAGTTCAAAATGAATTGTATGACAAAAAAATAGCTACACTATTAAATATGAATGTTTATGATAGCCAAGTTGTTAAATTTCAAACAATCGAGAACGAAGCTAGTATTGCAGAAAAATCTATACTTTCTTTAATAGAGAATGCAAATCAAAATTTGATTGAGGAAAAACTCGAAATTGGGAAACCACTAGAATTTTCTAAACAAGAAACACATTCATTTCAAGAATGGTTGCAACTTTCAAGATTTAAACCTGTAGAAAGAATTGAAAATTTAGAAATCGAAAATTTAGAAAAAAAGAAAAAATTAGATTTAATTGATAAATTTATCCAAGTAAATCCGAAAATTCCACAATTAGATAAAACTTCACAATCTTATACAAAAGAATCTATAAACGAAGATAAAACATATTTAATGACAGAAACATTGGCAAAGGTTTACTTAGAACAAAAAAAATATCAAAGAGCAATTCAAGCATATGAAATATTAATTTTGAAATATCCAGAAAAAAGTAGTTTCTTTGCAAACCGAATTTCAGATATACATACTTTACAACAAAATAATAGTTAATACAATGAGCACATTTACAATTTTTTTAGTTTTAATCACAATAGTTTGTTTCCTTTTAATAATAGTAGTAATGGTTCAAAATCCTAAAGGTGGCGGACTTTCATCGTCATTTGGAAGCTCAGCAAATATGGGTGGTGTTCAAAAAACTACCGATTTTTTAGATAAAAGCACATGGGTTTTGGCGGGTTCATTAATTATTTTAATATTACTTTCAAGCTTAAGCTTCACAGGTTCTGGAGCTGATAATAGTTCTAAAATTATTGATGAAAATAAAACTCCTGTAAAAACTACAGCACCAGCTTCGGCAAAAAGTGCAACACCAATGCCTGTAACACCGGTAAAAAAATAAAAGATATACCAATCATAAAAAAAGTCTCGATTAATCGAGACTTTTTTTTTAAATAAGAGTTTACCTAATGTAGTTATTTGTAAAAGAAAACTAGTAACAATTTAATAAGACATAAGGTAGAAATATATGAAAAATTGTCAGTTTATGAGCATTGGCATAATTTCTGGAACAACCTTTAAAACAATAATAACTTAAAATAATAATTATGGCATTAAACATTAAACCGCTTTCAGATCGAGTTATCGTTGAGCCTGCTGCAGCCGAAACTCAAACTGCATCGGGAATTTTTATTCCTGACACTGCCAAAGAAAAACCTCAAAAAGGCATTGTTTTGGCTGTAGGAAATGGTAAAAAAGACGAACCTATGTCAGTAAAAATAGGAGATACCGTATTGTACGGAAAATATGCAGGAACCGAACTAAAATTTGAAGGAAAAGATTATTTGATCATGCGAGAAGACGACATTCTTGCAGTAATCTAAATTTTGTTTCTGGTTTCTGGTTTGAAATCTGTAAATAAAACTTTAAACTAAAATAACTTTAAACTCTAAACTAAAATTGAAATGGCAAAAGATATAAAATTTGATATAGAAGCTCGCGATGGTTTGAAACGTGGCGTAGACGCATTGGCAAATGCAGTAAAAGTTACTCTTGGCCCAAAAGGTCGTAACGTAATAATTGGGAAATCTTTTGGAGGACCAAACGTAACAAAAGATGGAGTTACCGTTGCAAAAGAAATTGAATTAAAAGATCCATTAGAAAATATGGGTGCTCAAATGGTTAAAGAAGTTGCCTCAAAAACTAATGATTTAGCTGGAGATGGAACGACAACTGCAACAGTTTTAGCACAAGCAATTGTTAAAGAAGGTTTGAAAAATGTTGCGGCAGGTGCAAACCCAATGGACTTAAAACGTGGAATAGATAAAGCTGTAGAAGCTATCGTGGCTGATTTGGCAAAACAAGCTCAAGTTGTAGGAAGCGATTCTGAAAAAATAAAACAAATAGCATCTATATCTGCCAACAATGATGAAATTATTGGAGATTTGATTGCCACTGCTTTTGGAAAAGTAGGAAAAGAAGGAGTTATAACTGTAGAAGAGGCAAAAGGAACTGACACTTATGTAGATGTTGTTGAAGGAATGCAATTTGACAGAGGTTATTTGTCCCCATATTTTGTAACAAATCCAGAAAAAATGAATGTAGAATTGGAAAATCCTTACATTCTTTTGTATGATAAAAAAGTTTCTTCTTTAAAAGAGTTACTTCCAGTTTTAGAACCAATAGCTCAATCTGGCAAACCATTATTGATAATTGCGGAAGATGTTGATGGAGAAGCACTTTCAACTTTAGTTGTAAATAAATTGCGAGGCGCTTTAAAAATTGCTGCAGTAAAGGCACCAGGTTTTGGAGATAGAAGAAAAGCAATGCTCGAAGATATTGCTATTTTAACCGGAGGAACTGTTATTGCAGAAGAAAGCGGCTATACTCTTGAGAATGCTACTCTTGAAATGCTTGGAACGGCTGAAAAAGTTGCTATCGACAAAGATAATACAACAATAGTAAACGGTGCTGGTGAAGCTGATTTGATAAAAAATCGTGTCAACCAAATCAAATCACAAATGGAAACCACTACATCTGATTATGATAAAGAAAAATTGCAAGAACGGTTAGCTAAATTAGCTGGTGGAGTAGCAGTTTTATATGTTGGTGCCGCATCTGAAGTTGAAATGAAAGAGAAAAAAGATCGTGTAGATGATGCGCTTCATGCTACTCGTGCTGCTGTCGAAGAAGGAATTGTTGCAGGTGGTGGAGTTGCATTGTTAAGAGCTAAGACGGTTTTAACAACTTTAAAGGCTTTAAATGCTGACGAGGCTACTGGAATACAAATTATTTCGAGAGCAATCGAATCGCCATTGCGAACTATTGTAGAAAACGCAGGTTTAGAAGGTTCGGTAATCGTTGCAAAAGTAGCTGAAGGAAAAGGAAATTTTGGATACAACGCAAAAACTGACGAATATGTAGATATGCTAAAAGCTGGAATTATTGATCCTAAAAAGGTAACTCGAGTAGCATTAGAAAACGCTGCTTCGGTAGCTGGTATGATATTGACTACAGAATGTGCTTTAATAGAAATTAAAGAAGAAAGTGGTGCTCCAAGCCCTATGGGAGGCGGTATGCCTGGAATGATGTAATCATTTTTTTGAATAAAATATCAACAAAAAAAAGCCGTTACAAATTTTATTTTGAGACGGCTTTTTTATTTTAGTTAAAATTTTTATTTGTTTTTTATAACATTCTTCTTCAAAAGTTTCAAAACTACTGGGAAAGTTGTTAGCATTATTATCCCAATTACAATATATTCGATATAATGTTTCAGGTCAATTTTAAATTGATACAAAAATAATTCGTATAAGTAATGTCCAGCAAAAGTCATTGTAAACGACCACAATAAGGAGCCAACAACAGTAAAATAGATAAATTTTTTTTTCTCCATTTTTACAATTCCAGCTATGACTGGTGCAAAAGTTCTTACTATTGGCAAAAATCTTGCAAAAACAATTGCTTTATTTCCATATTTTTCAAAAAAATCTTTCGATTGATACAGATATTTTTTCTTAAACAGTAAATTATCTTCTTTATTAAATAAATAATCGCCACTCTTTGCTCCTACCCAATAACCAATTAAATTTCCTAAAATTCCCATTCCAGAAATTAACAATGCAAGAACTGTAACATTCAAAAAATCGTTTCCTAATGAAATATCGGTCATCAAACTTTGACTATAAATACCACAAAGAAATAGTAAACTATCGCCTGGAAGAAAGAATCCAGCTAGTAAACCCGTTTCAGCAAAAACAATAAATAAAACTACATATAATCCAATTTTTACACTACCTAACTCTAATAAAATATAGAATTCGGGGTTGAATAATTGTTTCCAATCAAAATGATTCATAAATTATTTTTTTTTTGAATGTGTAACTAAAATGTGAAAGTAATTAATTTTATGAAATGCATTGCTAAAATAGTGTTATAAAAATAAAATCTTAATTTGAATTTTTGATTTTAAAAACATATCATTATCGCTCATATTTGCAACATGAAGGTAATTTGTTATAATCATCTTCGGTAGTTTTAGCTTCATTTGCATCATGACCCGCTTTTGCAACAGCTTTTTTTACATTTGATAATGACGTTTTTTCTTCATTTAAAATTAAATTCAGTTGGTGTGTGTCAACATCCCAAATTGCAGATTTTACTCCTTTTACAGCATAAGAAGCTGTTTCAATTCTTTTTTTACATTGTTCACAATTGCCCTTAACTTCTATCGAATATTTAGCATTTTTATTTTTTATATTTTGAGCTTTTGTTGAAAATACTACTATAAGTAGCATAATTCCTAAAATTGTATTTTTCATATTATTATAATTATTTGTTATTTTACTTTAAATCGCAAACCTGCATAATACATTTGACCAAAAATTGGGGCATATGAAATTGATGTATCAAAAGTTGAACCAAAAGGATTGTTAGAACCTAAAATCGCTTTTTCTTGACGGTAATTTCCAATATTTTCACCTCCTAAATAAACTTCAAATGTAGTTGATAGTACTTTTGTTATTTGAGCATTCATTACTGAAAATGACGATGAAAAATCAGGAAGTCTATCTGGAGTTGGATTACTTTTTGTGTTTGGTAATTGTTGTTTTCCAAGCCAGTTTATAGTATAATCAAACTTCCATTGTTTTCCTTTTGTTGTTAAATTTGTTTGATATTCTAAATTCCCAAAAAAACGGTGTTTTGCTTGTAAAGGTCTTTGAAAACTTCCTGATAAATAAGCTGTAGATATATCATAATATTTATAAGCTGTTCTCAAATTAAGACGCTTAATTATTTGATAATTAAAATCTAATTGTAAACTTGTGGCAAATGAGTTTCCTTTTAAATTATAAAACAAAACTTGTTGTGGCGATTGAAATAAATCTACAACAACTTGATTTACAAAATCAGTACGGTACAAATCGATAGTTACATCTGCAGGTTTACTAAATAACAAAAAGTTTTGAGTAAAACTAATACCATAATTCCATGCAACTTCTGGATTTAGACCATAAATTTTACCAGAAGTATCTAAAACCGAAATTTTCCTTGAACTTGCAAACAAATTTTGATTTTCGGCATAAATATTTGCAACTCGTTTTCCTCTGCCAGCTGAAAATTTTAATACTCCTTTTTTCCACGGATTATATCTTATACTGAATCTTGGAGTAGCAAAAAATCCTAATCTATTGTGAAAATCTAATCTGCCACCAGCAATAAAACTCAATTTATCATTGTCGTTATATGTATATTCAAAAAATAATCCTGCTGCATTATCAATTCTACCTACATCATTTGTATTTACAAATTCCAAATATTTATCATAAGTAAAATTTAAGCCTGATGTAAACTTATGCATTGTATTATTTATTATAGAACTAAAAATTAAATTCGAATAATAACTTTGCTGTTTGATATTGTATTGATTCAAACCAAAATAAGAATTTTGATCATAAGAACTATATGCATTTTGAAAACCTATGCTTTGAAAAGGCATATCCTTCCAGAGATATCCCACTTTTGAAGTAAAATCAAATCGATTAGTATTAATTTCTGAACCCCAAAAATTAGTTGTTAATTTATCTTTTCTGAGATCGAATTCTAACTGTCCAGTTTGTTTTTCATCTTTCATATATTTTAAATTAACAAACGAAACCCAGCCTGATTTAGGATTTGAATATTGCCAGCGATTTACTAGATTTAATTGTTTACCTATCGGATTGTCTAAAAAACCATCCTGATTCATATCGTTTTTTATTAATCGAGTATTGCCATGAATATAAAAACTAGATGCCAAATTATCATTGATTTTTTTATTGAAATGAGTGTTTAATTCAAAACGCGAATCTGTCGAACCGTAAACATTTAAAAAAAAAGGAATATCCCTTAAAGGTTTAATTAGCTCAGTATTAATTTGCCCTGATATACTTTCATATCCATTTATAACACTTCCCATTCCTTTGGTAATTTGAATACTCTCAACCCAGGTTCCAGGAGTAAACGATAATCCGTAAGCCTGTGATGCGCCTCTAACCGACGGAATATTTTCTTCGGTTATCAATAAATATGTCGAGGTCAAACCAAGCATTTTAATTTGCTTAGTTCCTGACAAGGCATCTGCAAAATTTACATCGATTGATGGATTTGTTTCAAAACTTTCAGCCAAATTACAGCACGCTGCTTTGAGCAATTCCTTGCTTGTAACGAGTGTAGTGTTTGAAACAGTTGTAAGCGATTTTTTTATGCCTTTGTTTGTAGTTACAACTTTTACAGTGTCAAGTTTTTCTTGCGAATAACTTGAAATAGAAATAACCAACAACACAAAGAATGTTGTTTTTTTCATTATAAAATCATTAATATTAATAAAAAGTTTAAAACATTTATCAATATTAATTAGCTGTAAAAGGTATATTGGCTGTACAACAGGTATAAAGGCGGTGCGTTTGCATTACAATAATAAGATTTTACCTTTTTATTTTTTAAATCTACTTTAGAAATACTACTACTATTATAAAACTGACAATAAAATAAATTATATTCTAAATTAAACGAAATGATTTTTGAAATAATTTGATCTGATTTTTCAACCGATTTAACTATTTTATTTTTACAACATTTCGATTGAGTTTCAGTTTGTTCACAACAACTTTTTTCAATAGAATTAATATTAGAAACTGTATTTAAAGATACTGATGCAATTTTATCATCACAATAATGAATAGTATATGCAAACCCAATATTGGATAGTAAAAGTGTTATAGCTAAAAATACATTTATTGTTTTTTTAAACTGCATTTTGCAAATTTATATGTATTTGATTTTAATTTAGTTAAATCAATTATAAAATAATATTAATCCTTTAATAGTTCTATAATTTTTTTTTCGACTGCTTCACTATTCCAAATTTTCTGAATATTGGGTAATTTCATTATTTGTTGCATAATATTATCCTGAAAATCGCCTATAGCAAGCGCTTCAGAATAAGGTTGTAAACTAAAAGTAACTCTGCTATATGCTGGTAACCACAAATTTGGATGTTTGTCTGAAAACCATTTTTCAATTTTCTTTTGAAGTAAAAAATTTGCATCGGCTGTTTTAGAACTCATCTCAATAAAATTTCTTTCAGCAAGTTCAGCTATAGCGTCTGCATTAGGTTTTCTAGATTTCTGATATTCAGAAAATATTAAATCCCATCGATCACCAAATTTTTCAATTAAGTTATTTAAGATTGTAATATCTTCAAAACCAGCATTCATCCCTTGTCCGTAAAAAGGAACAATGGCGTGTGCTGCGTCGCCAATTAAAGCAACTTTATCTTCAAAACTCCAAGGGTAACATTTAGTCATGACTAAATTGCTGGTTGGGTTTTTGAAAAAATCTTCAACTAAATCTGGAATAACATCTTTTGTATCTGGAAAATGAGTAGCAAAAAAATTAACTAGCTTTTGCTCATCTTGAAGCTCTTCGAAAGAATTTTTTCCTTCAAACGGCATAAATAAAGTACAGGTAAAAGTTCCGTCAAGATTACTCAAACCCATTAGCATGAAGTTTCCTCTTGGCCAGATATGCAACGAATTTTTATCGACTTTATGAGTTCCGTCTTCATTTGCTGGAATATGTAATTCTTTGTAGCCTATTTTCATGAATTCCTGCGAATAATCAAACATAGATTGGCGTTGCATTCGGTGGCGAATTCTAGAAAAAGCACCATCGGCACCAAAAACTTTATCATATTTTAAATCTTCCCATGCGCCACGCTCTGTTTCTCCAATATGAAGAGTAGCATCTGCTAATGTAACATCCCAAATTTTATGTTCAAAAAAGAATTCGACACCAGCATTTTCAGCCAAGTCTATCATTTTTCTATTTAAAATGCCGCGTGAAAGAGAAAAAATTGCTTCACCCTCTTTACCATAATTTTGTGTGATATAAGTACCGTCTTGAAGGTGAATGCCTCTTTTGTAAACAGGAATGCCAATTTTTCTAATTTCATCATCAAGCCCGATATCTTGCAACGTTTTCCATCCTCTGTCTGACATAACTAAATTTATAGAACGCCCTGAAAACTCAATCGTTCTAATGTCGGAACTTCTGTCGTATACATGAACTGTATGTCCATGTTTTTTAAGATATATTGCTAGCAAAGTTCCTACTAATCCAGAACCAACAACTGCAATTTTTTGAGGCGTTTGCATATATTTTTTTTGACTTTACAAAAATAAACAAAAATAATATAGCAGATTGACTAACTACATTTTGATTTTATACTAAATATTTGTTAACGGTTAAACTTATTGGCAGGGTTGTTGTCTTAGATAATATAACTTAAAATTTAAAACATGAAAAATTTATTATTAGCAGTGATTCTGTCACTCGGAATTTCGACTTATGCACAACAAAATCAAGAAAGACAAAAAAAATCGCCAGAGGAAAGAACTGAAAAACAGATCGAAAATTTGACAAAAGATTTAGCTTTAAATCAAAAGCAAATAGGTCAAGTGAAACAACTTTTGTTCGATCAAGAGAAAAAAAGAGAAGAGCTTAAAGCATCTTTCAAAGCTAGAAGAACTGAAGGAGCTAAACCTACAGTAGAAGAAAGAGCTGAAATGAAAAAAATAATTCAAGAAAATCAAAATACTTTGAAATCATCTATGAAAACTATTTTGACTGCTGATCAATACGTAAAATGGGAGCAAAAGCTTGAAGAAAGAAAAGAAAAAATGATGGAAAGAATGGGTGACAGAAGAAAAAATAAAGGTGCTGTTCCTGAAAAAATGGAGGAAAAATAAAAATTAAATTTTGCGAAACAAATTAAATAGCATACATTTGATTATTAGATTTAATAAATAAACTATAAAAAATGAAAAAAATAATTTTAATTTTTGCCGTTGTTTTAACTTTTGGCTTTACAACTAATGCACAGTCAAAAAAGTTAAGTTCAAAAGAAGCTGCAAATGCTGATGCTAAAGAGCTTGCTCAAGTTGTTGGACTAAATGATACACAAACTCAAGATTTTGCTAGATTATTTGAGCAAAAATATTTAATGTTAGAGATTCCAAATTTATCAAACGAACGAAAAAGTATTGTCAGCAGTTCGATTGATGCAAAATTAAGTGCTACGTTAAACGAAAAACAAATGAAAGCTTTAGATTCAAGACCTGGATTACACGAAAGGTTGATTAAATAATTTAAAATCCCAAAATGAAAATTTTGGGATTTTTTTTATAATTTTTTTGCTACTAAATCTACTGCATTAATAGTAAAATCTAAATCATCATAGGTTAAAGCATCAGTTATAAACCACGATTCATATGCTGAAGGTGCAATGTAAATTCCTTGGTGTAACATTCCGTGAAAAAATTTCTTAAAAGTTTCATTATCACCATTTTTGGCACTCTCAAAATCGGTTACTGGATTAGCGTCAAAATGAACAGAAATCATCGACCCAACTCTATTAATTGTGTGATCGATATTGTTTTTTAACAATATGTTTCGAATTCCATTATCGAGATACGCTGTTTTTTCATCAAGACTTTTAAATACCTGTGGATTGTTGTTTAAAGCAGTTAACATTGTTAATCCAGCTTCCATAGCAAGTGGATTTCCTGATAATGTTCCTGCTTGATAAACAGGACCTAAAGGTGCTAAATAATCCATTATTTCGCTTCGAGATGCAAAAGCTCCTACTGGTAAACCGCCACCAATAACTTTCCCAAAGCATACTATATCAGCATCTACTCCAAATAATTCTTGTACACCGCCTTTTGCCAGTCTAAATCCTGTCATAACCTCATCAAAAATTAAAAGACTTTGGTTTTCTATACATATTTCTTTTAAACCCTCAAGAAAACCTTTTTTAGGTGGAATGCAACCCATATTACCAGCAACTGGTTCGACTATTATAGCTGCAATTTGGTTTTTATTGGCTTCAAATAATGATCTTACATTTTCTAAATCGTTATAATTTGCAAGCAATGTGTCTTTTGCAGTTCCTTGAGTAACTCCTGGACTATTGGGCGAACCAAATGTGATGGCACCACTTCCAGCTTGAATTAAAAACGAATCGGAATGACCGTGATAACAACCCGCAAATTTTATGATTTTATCTCTATTAGTAAACCCTCTTGCAAGCCTGATAGCACTCATGCATGCTTCTGTACCCGAATTTACAAATCTTATTTTTTCAATATTTGGAACCATCGAAACTGCTAAGGTTGCAATTTTTGTTTCTAACTCTGTTGGCATACCAAAAGAGGTGCCTTTTTTTGCACGCTCTGTTATAGCATCAATAACTGGCTGGTAAGCATGTCCCAAAATCATTGGACCCCAAGAGTTTATGTAATCTATTAATTTATTTCCATCTTCGTCATAAAGATATGCACCTTTGGCACTTTTAACATAAATTGGGGTTCCTCCTACAGATTTAAATGCTCTAACGGGCGAATTAACACCACCGGGAATAACTTTTTCTGCTTCAGAAAATAATAAACTGCTTCTTTGATATTGCATTTTTTAATTAAATAGTTTTAAAATTATTTCACAATTAAATTTTGACCAATTGAAATACCAGAATTTGAAATGTTATTTTTTTGTTTCAAATCATCTACAGAAATATTATATTTTTTTGATAATGAATATAATGTATCTCCTTTTTCAACTTGATGCGTGTTCTGACTTGATTGTACTACTCCTTTAATATTTGTATTTATAGCTGAACTTACTTTGATTGATACATAATCGGTTCCTAAAACTTCAGCATCATACTTTTGTAATTCATATTTTTCTATGAGTGTAATAAGTTTTGTAGGATAGCTACTATCAGTTGCATATCCAGCATTTTTTAATCCTATAGCCCATGATTTATAATCGTTTTTTTCTAATTTGAACAAATTTGAGTATCTTTCTCTTGAAGTCAAAAATAAAGAATGATCTCTGTAGGACTCACTTGGATTGTTATATTTTCTAAAACATTCCTGCGAAGTATCGTCATCATATTTTACACTTGCACCAGTCCATTCTTTATGACATTTTATACCAAAGTGGTTATTTGCTTTTATACTTAATGGCCCAGTTCCAGCACCCGACTCTAAAATTCCTTGCCCTAATGTGATGCTCGCAGGAATACCATATTGAAGCATGTCTTCTTTTGCAATTTTTTTATAATTCTGAATGTATTCTAAAACCATGGCGGTTGTAACTTTTACACGGGTTGTAGCTTCTAAAATCTCTATATATTTAGTGTCTATAGGAGTTTCAGAATTTGTAGAATTTGAATTTGTTTCTGGTTTCTTAGTTTGAACAACAGGGTTTGTATCGATAGTTTTGGTAATTGGTTTTCTAACAGTACGAACAACTGGATTTGAGGATTTAGTTGTGTTCACAATGGGTTTTGAAGTACCGCATGCAATCAAAATTGTAAAACAAAAACAAATTAAAATCTTCTTAAACATTGAATTTTATTATTGGTAAATTTTTACTTTTTAATTTCAGATTCATACCTTCAACACCCTGAATTCCGCCGGAATGAATAATTAATATTTTAGAATTATCTGGAAAATATTTTTTTTTAATTAAATCAAAAACCCCATAAACCATTTTTCCAGTGTAAACAGGATCTAAAGGTATTTTAGTTTCAATATAAAAAGTATTTATAAATGCAACTAGCTCTTTTGATACTTTTGCATACCCTTCAAAATGGTAATCTGAAATTAATTCCCAATTAGTTTTGGTTACAAATTTACGAATATCTTTTTGCAAAAAATCACCTTTTAACGCAGGAAATCCTAAAATTTTTTGATGTTTGTAAGAATTATTAATTATACCCGAAATGGTACCACCCGTTCCTACACAACAACAAATAAAATCAAACTCCATCTCGGCATCAGTAATAATTTCTTCACAGCCTTTTATGGCTAATTTGTTTGTACCTCCCTCAGGAATAAGAAAAAAATCACCAAATTTTAATTTAAGATTATTTATAAACGATTCATTTTGCTTGTTATTATAGTCAGTCCTTGAAATAAATTCTAATTGCATGCCGCATTGATTTGCAAATTTTAGTGTAGGGTTTTCTTGTACTTTTGATGAAATTTCTTCTCCCCTAATTATTCCAATTGTTTTAAAATTGTTTTGCAATCCTGCATAAGCTAATGCGGCAATGTGATTTGAAAAAGCACCACCAAAAGTTAATAGTGTGGTTTTATTTTCTGAAGTTGCTTGAAGTAAATTATATTTTAATTTTCTGAATTTGTTTCCCGATACAAAAGGGTGAATCAAATCTTCTCGTTTTATGAAAAGTTCGACATTTGTGTCTTTTACAATTAATCTTTGAGTTTCAACTTTCAAAAGTGTTTTTTTACAAAAGTAGTACTATCTTATAATAAAAAAAAGGCTCGACAAGCAAACCTTTATTGACAACTTATTTTTTTTACTTTCTATTTGCAACACTAATTTTTTGACCTATACTTTTGTTGTCATTAGAAATTAATTTTACTAAATATATTCCATCGCTTAATGTAGATGTTGAAAATTCATAATTCGATTTAGTTTCTAATTTAGTTTTACTTAAAATTAATTTACCAGAAATGTCATATAAGTTTACAGTTTTAATTTCTGATAAATTTGGGTTAGATATTTTTAAAATTTGGCTATTGTTATTTTGAACTATTTCAATTGTAGATACTGAATTTGTAGATGTTGTTAAAGCATTATCTTTAAATGTAATCTCATATCTGTTGTTTGTAACTCCGGCTGGAACTGAAAACTCATATTCGCTATTTTTAATATCGTGGTAAATTCCAGTTACAGAATCAAATAAATAAACATTAGCTATTTGATTGAAATTTACAATTCCTGCAACCGTAATTTTAAAAGGAGAATCTGCATTGGCTTTAAAGCCGACAGGTAGCCTTTTAGTATCGTCAAAATTGATTGCCGAAATTATATATTCATTATTATCTAATACAAAATACATATCTAAAGGAGCATTATCAGTTGGATTTCTAGCATCCATTGCACGATCAACTAAGTCTGTTGCATTTTGATCAAACGCAATCACAATTTGTTTTATGGCAACATTATTCATCAATGTATTAAATCGAATTTGTGGTACATCAGCAGTACTTACCGTTGTGTAATCAAATCCTGAAACAGATAATATTTCAGGTAAATATTGGTTGGTGGCAGTAGAATTTGCCTCATTATTTTTTTCAAATACTGATGTTGCGTTATTTTCTTTTTGAAATACTCTGTAACTATTTTTCATTGTTACTGTTGTTCCAGAAGAATTTCCTTGTATCATAAAACCTTGTCCAATAGGCGAGAAAAACCTAGCATAACTGTTGTTTGGAGAACTTATCAAACTTAACTGTGTTCCTGCTATTGTGTAATTGTAAAATTTTGCTGGAACATAAATACCTGTACCGCCACGAGACATTGGAGAGAATGTTCCATAACCTCCACGATAATCAACTAGGTTATGAGAATTTACAGTTTTATCTTGTTCCCAGAAATAGGCAATACCGGTACAGTTTAAAGAATTAGTTAAAAATAATGACAAATCGATAGCTGATGGGTATGGGTTTCCTGTAAGTGTTAAATTTCCGTTAGATACGTCTATAGCAATATCACCGTCATTTGGTTTTCCTCTAAAATCATATCGTTGTTTACTGCCACTATTGTTAGATGCACTTTCTCCTGGATTTGTAGCATCAGTGCCATTAGTGCCTTTCATAGTAAAACCTTGTCCGTCAAGAAGAGTACTTGCCGCACTGACTTGAAACCACTGAGAATAGGTAAGTGAGGTTTGAAACTTCCAAATCCAATAAGGCTCGATTTGTAATGGATTTGAAACTCCGTTGTAGGTAAAAGAATGGGTTGTATTTGCAGGTGTAGAATTTGTGACTGTTGTAGGCTGACTTAACATTGTTATGCCAAAAGGTTCATTACCAACGGCTGCAGAAGCATTTCCAACAGGCGAACACCAATAATTATAGGAATAACTATTTGTTGAACCTTCTTGAAATACTGATAATTTCCCTATCCCTTTGTTTGTAGATGTAGTGAGGGTTCCTTGTACAAATTGCGCTTCATTTCGTAAATATAAATTACTATTTGCACCTGAAAGTTCTAAATTTCCTTTATCAAACAATACAACATTTTTAGCATAGATAAAAGTATTGTCTTTAACAAATACCTGAGAATAGTTATTTGTAACTATCAGAGTTATGGTGATAAGAACTATAATATTTTTCATAAAAGCAGTATTTAAACAAATATAATAAATTAATTAGCTGATAACCAAGACAAAATAAGATAAAATTTTTTAAAATGTAGTTTGTCGATAAATTGTTTCACTTCATAGAATTATGTTAATTTTAGTTTTTTAACAAAAGTAAATTGTATAATTTTACTTATTAAATTTTAAAAAAAACCGTTATAAATAGTTTAAATAAAATGAAAAAGATATTGCTTTTGTTTGTTTTAAGTTGTTTTTACACTTTTGCTCAAGTAGGAATTGGAACTACACTTCCTAATGGAGCTTTAGATGTAAAATCGTCTACAAATGGTGTTGTTTTTTCAAACGTAGCTTTAACTGATACTACTATTGAATTACCAGTTTTAAATCCGCAAGGCACACCAATAGTTGCTGGTACTTTAGTTTGGAATACTGCAACGGCAGGAATTGCTCCAAATAATGTAATTCCTGGTTACTATTACTGGGATGGCACTATTTGGATACCTGTTACCGGTAATAAATTAAATGCATGGTTAGTTGGAGGAAATGGTGGTTTGACTGGAGGAAATACAACAACGGCAGGAACAAATTTCTTAGGCACAACAGACGCACAAAATATTGATTTTAGAACAAACAATATTTATAGAGGACGATTTAGTAGCCTTGGAGAATTTTTTGTAGGCACCCTCAATACATCATTGCCAGGCGATTTGATGAATGGAGTTGGTAATTCTACTTTTCCTTGGGCAGTAAATGGTTACACATCTTTTGCATCTGGTGCAACTTATGGTTTGCGTCTAGCTGGAAGCACCGGGAATTGGGGAGCAATTCAAGGAGAATTAGACTCTACAATTCCAACAGGAGGAAGTGGTGTAAACGGTAGTGTTTTAGTAACCAATCATTATGGAGTTAGGGGATATAAACCAGCAGGTGGTTCTGGTTATGGCGGAATTTTCTATAATGATTTAGGCTATTCTGGTGGATTTTATACAGTTTCTGACAAAAGGCTTAAAAAAAATATTAAACCTTTAAATAACGTTATAAATATTATCAATTCAATTCCTTTTTACACTTATAATTTTAAAACTGAAGAATATGATGTTTTAGGTGGAGATGAAATGCATTATGGTGTTATGGCAAACGAATTGAAAGAAATTTTACCCGATTTAGTGAAAAGTAAAACGTTAATTGCAGGAAATATACGTTCTATTTCTGATGATAAACAACCCAAAAACGTTCCGTTTGAAGTCAATACCGTAAATTATTTAGAGTTAATTCCGATTGCCATTCAAGGAATAAAAGAACAACAAAAAATTATCGAAAATCAAAATATGAGAATCGAAAAATTGGAAAAATTAGTGTCCGATTTAATTAATAAAAAGTAACTTTTAGTTCTGTAAATTTAATAATATTTCAAAAATTTCCAAAAAGACCTATGCTTTAAATAGTTAAGGTCTTTTTCTTTAAAATATGCTTCTCTCTCAAACGAAATTTCTCTATAAGCTTTATTTTTATCCTGAAATAAAATCCATTTATATAAAAATTCAAGTCCATACCAAATAAAAAATGGAATTATTAACAACTCCAATTGTTGACGGATATGAATTTTTTCGTGGTTTAGTAGTACAGGATTAATTTTTAAAACACGATCAGAAACTATGATAAAAGGAAACAAAGTTATTCCTCGAAATCCTTTAGGTATTAATAATTTAGAAACAAGTACAATCATAACCACAAAGTTGGTAAATTTGTCATTATGATTCATGATAATAAAGAAAATAAAATAGTAGAAGGTGAAGATTATTATCTTACGCCCGAAGGTTACAAATGTTTTACCGAAAAACACCATATAAAACGTGGATACTGTTGCAAAAGCGGCTGTCGCCATTGCCCGTACGGATTTGATAAAAAAACGGGAACAATTAAAAAGTAATTAGTGAATAGCAGATTATAAAAAAATCAAAAAATGACATTTCAAGAACAAATACTACAAGGAATTCCATTAGTTTTACCCAATTTAAAACCATATGAATCCGAAATAAACCACGCACCAAAACGAAAGGAAATTTTATCGGCAACCGAAAAAAAATTGGCACTACAAAATGCTCTTCGTTATTTTGATAAGCAACACCACGGAACATTATTACCCGAATTTTTGAACGAGTTAGAAACATATGGTCGCATTTATATGTACCGTTTTCGTCCCGATTATAAAATTTATGCACGTCCCATTTCAGATTATCCTGGAAACTCAAATCAGGCAAAAGCCATCATGCTGATGATTCAAAATAATCTAGACAATGCTGTAGCACAACACCCACACGAGCTGATTACTTATGGCGGAAATGGTGCTGTGTTTATGAACTGGGCACAATATTTACTCACAATGCAGTACTTGGCAACTATGACTGATGAGCAAACTTTGACTATGTACTCTGGACATCCAATGGGGTTATTTCCTTCTCACAAAGAAGCGCCACGAGTTGTGGTTACAAACGGAATGACGATTCCAAATTACTCTAAACCTGACGATTGGGAAAAAATGAATGCTTTAGGGGTTTCTCAGTATGGCCAGATGACTGCAGGAAGTTATATGTATATTGGTCCGCAAGGCATAGTTCACGGCACTACAATTACAGTTTTAAATGGATTTAGAAAAATTAAAAAAAATCCTAAAGGTGGCCTATTTGTTACTTCTGGACTTGGCGGTATGAGTGGTGCCCAGCCAAAAGCCGGAAACATTGCAGGTTGCATCACGGTTTGTGCCGAGGTAAATTCAAAAATAACACACATTCGTCATTCGCAGGGCTGGATTAACGAAATTATTGAAGATGCAAATGAGTTAGTACACCGAGTTAGAAAAGCTCAATCAAATAACGAAATTGTTTCAATTGGATATTTAGGAAATGTAGTTGATGTTTGGGAAAAATTTGACGAAGAACAAATTAAAATCGATTTAGGGTCAGATCAAACCTCGTTGCACAATCCATGGGCAGGTGGTTATTATCCTATGGGTTATTCTTTTGATGAGTCAAACGATTTAATGGCAAATAATCCTGATGAGTTTAAGGCTGAAGTTCAAAAAACTTTAAGAAGACATGCAGTTGCGATAAACAAACATACTGCCAAAGGCACTTATTTTTTTGATTATGGAAATGCTTTTCTACTAGAAAGTTCGCGTGCAGGTGCCGATGTTATGGCAGAAAATCATATCGATTTTAAATATAACAGTTATGTACAAGACATTATGGGACCCATGTGTTTTGACTATGGTTTTGGTCCGTTTCGTTGGGTTTGTGCCTCTGGAAATCCTGAAGATTTAGCAAAAACAGATGCCATTGCTTGTCAAGTTCTTGAAGAAATGATGATCACTTCGCCACCCGAAATTCAGCAACAAATGGCAGATAATATTCTATGGATAAAAGGTGCACAAGAAAATCAATTGGTTGTAGGTTCACAAGCTCGAATTTTATATGCAGATACTGAAGGGAGAATTAAAATAGCCGAAGCATTTAATAAAGCTATCGCAAAAGGGGAAATAGAAACCATTATTTTAGGTCGCGATCATCACGATGTTTCTGGTACCGATTCGCCCTATCGTGAAACTTCAAATATTTATGATGGTTCTCGTTTTACAGCCGATATGGCAATTCAAAATGTTATTGGTGATAGCTTTCGCGGTGCTACTTGGGTTTCTATTCACAATGGTGGTGGCGTTGGCTGGGGCGAAGTTATCAATGGAGGTTTTGGAATGGTGCTTGATGGAACTAAAGAAGCGTCAAAACGATTAGAATCAATGCTGTTTTGGGATGTTACTAACGGAATTTCAAGACGCAGTTGGGCACGAAATGAAGGCGCAACATTTGCAATAAAACGTGCTATGGAGAATCAACCTTTACTAAAAGTTACTATTCCAAATTTAGTTGATGATGCTTTATTAGATTTTTAAATTTTAATTATATTTCTATTAAATAAATTTTAAAGATAAAAAATCAAAGTGATTGTCATATAACAATGTTTAATAAAATGTATTACTGATTCGTAAGTAGTCTTAAAATAATGAGAGTCAAAAATGGCACTTTAATCAGTGATATTTCACATGAATGATAAATCAAGATTTACACTTTATAAATGTAAAGATTGTCTAGCAGGAACAAATCGATAAAAAGTTACTATTTTCGAAACATTTTCATTAAAATCCCAAAAGCACCGCGAATAAAACTGGCACTAGTAACCACTTTAACAACCGATTTTCCTATGATACTTGCTGTACTGGGTTCAGTACTTTTTGATTGTTCTACTTCGGTTTGCTGGTCTATTGTGGCTTGCTGGTTTGCACCTTCAATTTTTTTATTCAAAATTTCATAGGCACTTTCTCTGTCTATTTGTTCGGAATATTTTTTTACCAATTTAGAATTTGAGTTTATAACTTCTAACTCTTCTAGTGTCAAAATATCCATTCTGCTCATGGGTGCTCTAAGCATAGTTGCTGCTAATGGTGTAGGAATCCCTTTTTCGTTAAGCGCTGTCACCAAAGCTTCGCCTATGCCTAATGATGTTAAAACTTCGTCAGTTTTGTAGTATTCTGATGAAGGATAGTTAGCGGCAGTTTGTTTAATATCCTGTCTATCATTTGCAGTAAAAGCGCGCAAAGCATGTTGAATTTTTAAACCCAACTGCGCTAAAACGCCACTCGGAACATCCATTGGATTTTGAGTTATAAAATAAACTCCAATACCTTTTGATCGAATTAATTTTATAATTGTTTCTATTTGGTCTAACAATGTTTTGCTGGCTTCGTTAAAAACTAAATGTGCCTCGTCAATAAAAAGTACTAATTCTGGTCGTTCGACATCGCCTTTTTCGGGCATTTGATGGTAAATTTCGGCTAATAAACTCAGCATAAATGTCGAAAACAACTTTGGTTTGTCTTGAATATCAGTCAATCTGATAATATTTACATAACCTTTACCGTTTTCATCTATTCGTAACAAATCGTTAATGTCAAACGAGGTTTCGCCAAAAAATAGAGCTGCACCTTGTTGTTCTAACTCTACAATTTTTCTTAAAATTATTCCTGTAGTCGAAGTAGAAATTTTACCATAATCGGCACTTATTTCGTCCTTTCCTTCTTCGGTAATATAATTAAGTACTTTTTTTATGTCTTTTAAATCTAATAATGGCATTTTAGTATCATCACAATACTTAAAAATAACTGCCATAACTCCGGCTTGTGTATCATTTAAATCTAAAATTCTAGAAAATAATACTGGGCCAAATTCTGATACCGTAGCACGAAGTCGCACACCATTTTGAGCAGAAAGCGTTAGTAACTCTACAGGAAAACTTGCTGTTTTATATGGAATATTAATTTTTGACTGACGTTCTGTAATAAACGGTTTCTCTTCGCCTTCCTTCGCAATTCCTGAGAAATCTCCCTTTACATCCATCATCAAAACCGGAATTCCTATAGATGATAATTGTTCTGAAAGTACTTGAATGGTTTTAGTTTTTCCTGTTCCTGTAGCCCCAGCTATTAATCCGTGACGATTTAAAGTTTTTAGAGGAATTTTTATTTGGGTGTTCGCTAGAGTTTCGCCGTCTAACATTGCTGCGCCTAAGATGATGCTCTCGCCTTTTGAAGCATAACCTTCATTTATATAATTTGAAAATAATTCTGTTTTACTCATGATTTAAGATGTACTATTTATTTTTTGGCTTGTGCGTTGCAATATAATAATTTTAAAACATAATTTTATATCAAAAATTGATTCAAAAATTCAGTTGTAACTATTTTTTTTAAATGTTTAGCTTTTATTACTAATTTTATAGTGTAATTTTAAATTGTTGATTTACTTAAGCATTAAAGTCAATTTGATTTAGTAAATACACAATATTAGATAGGATTATTCGTTTAAAATAAAGACTGATGTTATAAAAAGTGAAAAAAGTTTTTTTATTTAAAGTAAAAAATTAAATTTGCTCCTAATCAAGTTAATGAAACCCATATTATAAATTATTAAAAACTATTAAAAATTAAAAAAATGGCAAACGCAAAAAAGTCAAACGAGTCAAATGCAGGCGGAATGATGTCTGGAATTATTATTGTTGCTTGTATCATTGTAGGTACACTTGTATGGAAATTTCTAATGGGTGCCTCGTCAAACTTTGAAGGGGGAAATACCGAAACAGGACATCCGCTAAATACCTTAGGTCAAGTTTATAAAGGTGGTGTTATAGTTCCCGTGTTGTTAGGTATGTTTTTAATGGTTATTGTATTTTCGATAGAACGTTTTATGGTGATTTCTAAAGCTTCTGGAACAGGAAATTTAGATACTTTTATGAAGAAAGTTCAATCTGACGTTTCTCAAGGAAACATTTCAGACGCTATCGATGCTTGTGACAGACAAAAAGGTTCTGTTGCAAATGCAATCAAATCAGCATTATTGAAATTTCAAGATGTTAAAAAAGAAGGATTTAATAGTGAAGAAGCAGCAGAGATGATTCATAAAGAAATAGAAGAAGCAACTTCGTTAGAAATGCCAATGTTAGAAAAAAACCTAACGATTATTTCTACAATGGTATCATTAGGAACTCTTGGTGGATTATTAGGAACAGTTTCGGGTATGATTAAAGCTTTTGGTGCATTAGCATCGGCAGGAACTCCAGATCAGGCTGCACTAGCAACAGGAATTTCTGAAGCTCTTATTAATACTGCAACAGGAATTTCTACATCTGCTTTAGCAATTGTTACCTACAACTTTTTTACATCAAAAATTGATACTTTGACCTATTCTATTGACGAAGCTGGTACTACAATTGTAAACACATATAGAAGATTGAAAGGGAGTTTAAAATAATAGAAGCAATTCTATAATCAAGTAAAAGAAATAATTATGGCTAAAATAAAAATGACCAAAAAAGCAACTTCCATCGACATGACAGCGATGTGTGACGTAGCTTTCCTTTTGCTTACTTTCTTCATTTTGACGGCAACTGCAAAAGTGCCCGAACCAATCACTGTCGATACTCCAAGTTCTACAAACCAACACAAATTGCCTAGCGATAGTTTGGTTTTAGTAACTGTAGGCGACGGAAAAGGAAATGTATTTTTTGATATTAAAGGTCGTGATACGCGCAGAAAGGCGTTAGAACTTATGGGAGATAAATACAAAGTAAGTTTTACAGATAAACAAAAAGACCAATTTATGATAATGGAGGGTTTTGGTGTGCCAATACAACAACTACCAGCTATTATAGATATGAAAAGTGATCAGCGAAACAAAGAAGGACAACAAGTTGGAATTCCGTTTGATTCGATTGACAATCAACTTAAAGATTGGATCTACACAGCGCGACAAGCAAATATTGAATTAAATGGCCCATCGGCAGTTGAACTTCATTTTGCTATCAAAGGTGATGCGAAATTACAGTATCCAAAAATTAAAAAAATTATGGATATTTTTCAAGACCAAAAAATCAATACGTTTGATTTAGTAACTGGTCTTAGAGGTAAAGATTATTAATTTTTAATAAAAATATAAAATGGCTGAATTAAATACCGGTGATAGTGGCGGAGGAAAAGGGGGCAAAGTAAGAAGTAAAAAATCGAATGCAAAAGTTGATTTAACCGCAATGGTTGATTTAGCATTTCTTTTGATTACTTTCTTTATGCTTACTACCTCGTTGTCTAAACCACAGTCAATGAACTTAGGTTTACCTGATAAAAACGATAAAACTGACGATCAATTGAAAGTTGACGAACGCAGAACCATGACTATTGTTATGGGCGAAAACAACAGTATTCAATGGTACATGGGATTATTTGAAACTCCAATTGCAGGACCAAAAATTGACTCTTACGGAAAAAATGGTATTCGCAAAGAATTACTTAAACAAGTAAAAGCAGTGCCTCAAGTAACTGGTGATGCAAAAAAAGGTTTAATCGTGATTATAAAACCAACTAAAAAATCTAATTACAGAAACCTAGTTGATATTCTTGACGAAATGGCAATTTGTGGAGTCGATACCTATGCCATAGTAAACGACATAACTCCCGATGAATTAAAACTAGTAACTCCTAAAACTCCATAATTATGAAATTAGACTTATTAAGTAAAAATTGGATGGACTTAGTTTTTGAAGGAAAAAATAAAAGTTATGGTGCTTATGAACTAAGAAAAACGAGTGGAAATAATACTT
>JANXVF010000145.1 GCA_025351785.1 Flavobacterium sp. | reverse complement strand
ATCTTCGGTATCAACAGGATAAATTCCGGCAAAAACCATTGGTTTTACATCTTCAAATCCTGTAATCATATTGGTTGTTGGCGTTTTGGCATCGGTTAAAGTATCACCAACTTTTACTTCTTTAGCTTCTTTAATTCCAGATATTAAATACCCAACATCACCAGTAGAAATAACACTTTTCGGTACTTGATTTAACTTCAACGTTCCAACCTCATCGGCAAAATATTCATTGCCAGTAGCCATGAATTTAATTTTCTGACCTTTACGGATTTCACCATTTTTTACACGAAATATAACTTCAATGCCACGAAACGGATTGTAATGGGAATCGAAAATTAAAGCTTGTAATGGTTCGTCTTTATTTCCTTTTGGCGCAGGAATTTTTTCAATAATAGCAGCCAAAATATTTTCTACACCAAAACCAGTTTTACCACTTGCGTGAATAATATCTTCCAACTTGCAACCTAATAAGTCAATAATATCGTCGCTAACTTCTTCAGGATTTGCACTTGGTAAATCTACTTTGTTTAAAACCGGAATAATTTCTAAGTCGTTTTCTAATGCTAAATATAAATTAGAAATTGTTTGAGCTTGTATACTTTGTGCGGCGTCAACAATTAAAAGTGCACCTTCGCAAGCAGCAATCGAACGAGAAACTTCGTAAGAGAAATCTACGTGTCCTGGTGTATCAATTAAATTTAAAACATATTCTTCACCGTTATAAGAATATTCCATTTGAATGGCGTGACTTTTTATGGTAATTCCACGTTCACGCTCCAAATCCATGTTGTCGAGCAATTGCGCTTTTTCTTCACGAGCAGTTACAGTTTGTGTTGCGCCAAGGAGTCTATCGGCAAGTGTGCTTTTTCCGTGGTCAATATGTGCAATAATGCAAAAATTCCTAATGTTTTTCATGCTCTTTTTCTGTCAATTTTAGCCAATGCTATCGCATTAATCAGCAAATATAGCGAAAATCATAAGTTCTATGATTGTTAATAATAGTTATTTTGTATTTGTAAATTTATTTACTTTATAGTACAAAACTTTAACTAAAGAGTTCATAGAATTTTATGCTTTACACTTAATTTATAAAGCTAAAAATAAAATTTTCATGAATAAAAATGATTATTTCTTTATAATCTGCACAGATTTTTGCCCATTCTGAGAAGAAAACCGTAAAAAATAATTTCCTTGAGATATATCGCTGGACAGAGAAATAGTTTGTTTGTGATCGCCAGAGACTTGATTTTGTTTTTCAATTACTTTTTGAACAATTTTACCTTGCATATCGATTATGTCTATTGAAATAATTTCTTCATTATTTAAAGAATATTCAAATATTGCTTCTTTTTGAATTGGGTTTGGGTATACTAAAAAAGAATTTTTATTGTCAGTTAACACTAATGTGCCTAAAGCTAAATCTGTATATCTTGCTTGTGTTGCTAAATTACCTGAACCATCATAGGAAAAACCAGTAAATAATAATTTACCATCATTTGTTATTAAACCATCATTAATTACTGAAAAAACATTAATAGGTGTTGTTAAATAACCAGATGTACCAAAAGTAGTATCAAGTATACCATTACTAGTGTATCTGCTCGATGTAAAATGGCTGTTTTTTTGACCAGCTTTAATAATTTTTCCATCATTTTGTAAAATCATTGTTGGGAAATATTCATTTTCAGCTACCATTCCATTTGTGCCAAAACTAGTGTCGAGAGAACCATTACTGTTGTATTTTTGGATTAATGTAGTAACAACTCCCGATAAGCTTTCATCGGTAATGTTCAATAAAAATTTATCATCCGATAGCATTATTAATTCAGTCGGACCATTTTTAGTATTAACTTGTGAGATTACTTTTCCAGAAGTTGCAAATGTTGTGTCTAAAGTACCGTTTGGGTTAAAACGTGCAATCCCAGTTTTATAATTATTAGATTCCAAAGTACTTAAAGATCCTGCCACAATAATTTTCCCATCAGATTGAAATGAAATTTCTTCAGGAGACTCGTCGCTTGAATTTGTTCCATAAGAATCAAAACGGATTTTTGCAATACCGTTTACGCCAAAAGAGGTATCAATAGAACCATTGCTTGTCAATCTGCATACACCATAACTTATATAGTTGTGTGTAAAATTATCTATAGATTCGTCATAACCAAATCCCACATATAAATAATCATCATTTGGGTTGTAGTAAATTTCATTAATAAAAGATATATAATTAGTTGCGTTTGTTGTGAAGTCTACAACGCCGTTTACTCCAAAAGATGATATAAGCGCTCCACTACTATCAAATTTGTAAATACTAGGAGTGAATGTACTATTTATAAGATTGTATTTAGAACTAACAAAATAATTATTGATTTGCGCAACTATTTTATTAGGAAAGTTTAAAATTTGCGTCGAGTTTGTTATTAATCCATTATCTACACATTGAATAACTTTAGTATTTGATCCTCTTGCTTCTATTATTGATACAAATGTGCCATTTTGAAGTTGAATTGTTTTATTTATTGAAGAACTACCATTGTCTATATTTTTATTATAACTAGATTCTAAAATTCCTGAACTAGAAAATAAGTTTTCTTTTATATAGTATATTTTATTTGCAAAATCATAACTAGTACCACCGGTTATAATTTTGTCGTCTGGGCGTATCAATAAAAAACTTGAATTATCCGTTAAATCACTATTTGTTGCCACACCAGATGTTCCAAAAGTAGTATCAACACTTCCATTACTATTTAATTGTACAAGTGCAAAATTATTATTTGAGGTAAAAGACACCAATATTTTTCCAGTAGATAAGTATTTAATTTTAGAGTTACTTATAAGAAGTGAATTTGTTAAATTCGTTTGTGAAACTGGTATGGGAAGCGTCATAATTCCATCAGAATCGAAAGTGGTGTCTAACGAACCATTTGTATTTAATCGAAAAACATTGCCAGAACCAGAACCTGTAACCAAAATTTTTCCATCACTTTGAATATCAATCGAATTTCCATAACTATTAGCGCTATATAAAATAACAACTTTTCCTAATGTTCCAAAAGTATTGTCTAAAGTTCCATCTTGGTTTATCCGTATCGCTGCAAAATTATAATGTGTACCTCCAAAGGTTTGTCCAGTTAATACAATTTTTCCATCTGTTTGAACTGCCATTCCAAAACATTGATCATCGCCACCACCTACTGCATAAATAGAATTTCCAACTCCATTAAATGTGGTGTCATAACTACCATCACCATTTAGTCTTATAACCGCAAAATCGTAGTTGGTTCCATTGTATGTATACCCACAAATAAGTATTTTACCATTCGATAGTGGGACAAAAGATTTAGATAAAAATGTATTGGAATTTATAGTTAGAGTTTTTTGTCCAGTTGAATTGAATGTAGTGTCATAACTACCATTGGTGTTCAAACGAATTATATTATCGAAACCAGTAGCAATTATTTTTCCATCAGATTGAATAGCTACTCTTCCAATTGCAGTATTTGTTTTTACATATCCCGTAAGATTAAAAGAAGTGTCAAAAGTACCATTTGCATTTACCCTTGTTATAAAACCATAAGGATGACCGTCCAAAGGTTTTGAACCTCCCCCATAAACAATTTTTCCATCACTTTGTAATGATGCCCCGTAACAAACTTCGTAACTATTTGTAGTAGATAATTGATCTGTTTTTATTCCGCCAGAGCCAAAAGTTGGGTCTAAAGTTTGAGAAAGAACGACTTGAGATATACAAAGTGTAAATAATAGAATTAAATTTTTCATTTTGATTTGATTAATTGATTCAAAACTAACTAATTATTATAATAAATTATGCTAAAAATCATTATATTTTAAATAGAAACAAATAAAAAGTTAATTATTTTGTCTTCTCATAAATATATAAAAAGCATATGCTACACTTTTTTTTAGTAATACCACTTTCACTCCAAGTCCATGTTGTCGAGCAATTGTGCTTTTTCTTCACGAGCAGTTACGGTTTGTGTCGCACCCAAAAGTCTATCGGCAAGCGTACTTTTTCCGTGGTCAATATGTGCAATAATGCAAAAATTCCTAATGTTTTTCATTTTTGTCTTCTATCCTTAATTTAAGCGAAAGCTAGGCATTCAATCTGCAAATATAAGGTAAAAGTTTCGTTTGAAGATTGAACAAAAGCTAATGTTGAGATAAGAATATTTTAAATAATAAACCACCTGCATAAATGTAGATTATGTAAGTGGTTTATTATAAATGATAAAATTTATTTAATGATCATTTTTTTAGTTATAATTTCATTTCCATAACTTATTAAGCTGTAGAGAAAAAGACCTTTCCCAATTTCTGATGCAGAAATTTTTATTTCTCCACTGTTTTTATCAATACTATATTCTTTAATTAATTTACCATTTAAGTCCATTACGATTATTGATGCTTGATTATTTCCGTTTGCTAGTTGAAATCTTATACTTGTTTGGTCTGAAAACGGATTTGGTACGTTTTGTTCCATAAAGAAACCTTTGTTGTTGTTTGTGTCCAAATTCAATGCTTTGCGAACTGCATCGTTAGCTTTGTAATCGGCTAATTCTTGTTTTAAAGTAACTACTTCGGCATTTAATTCTTTAAAACCTGCAGCTAAAACTGAAATTAAACCGTTGTAATTGATTCCTTTAAAAGTATAATCAGAAATTATTTTACCGTCTCTATTAAAAACTGGTTTAGTTATATCTCTTGTTAATTCTGGAAAAACAGTTGCAAATTCTTGTGAAATAAAACCATGTTGATTTTCTGAAGGTAAATTCATTTCAGAAATTTGATTGTAGTTATAAGTTACTGGATTCAACCTATTTAACAGTTCTGTAACATTGATTTCTTTTTTTACATTCGATTTCAATTTGTTATCAGATGGCAGATAACTTCCAGTTGTAAATACATTTCCATCAAAATAACCAGCCCATCTGTTGGTTCCAACGGGAGTTTGACCATAAATTCCAGCTTCAAAAGCACTTGTTCCTGGAGTAGTTCCTTTTACTCCAATATTACTTACTGAACCACTAGTTGCTAAGGCGTCAACACTATTGCTTTACTAGTAGCTTTAGACAAAATTTTCTCTCCAATGCTATTTGTTCCAGATAATTCAATATTAGAACCCACAATATCAGTTCCACCGACAGAAATATTGATACCTTTAACTTTGGCCACAATATCTGCACCAGTATCTGAAGAAGTTATTTTTAAACCTAAATTTGGCGTAACTACATTTATTCCCGCTGTTGAACCACCTATTAGATCTAATGAATAAGTGTTGTTGGAAGCAATAACAACTTCTGCAGATGTCGCACTAGGAACTGGTGCTAAAGCTAAATCACCAAAAACTGTGTTTCCAAAACTTGTCATTGTGGCAACAACAGTTGATGTTGTAGATGTAAAACTATTGGCAACTCTAAATTCTAAATTGCCTAAATTTGGTGCAGTGCCAATCCACTCAATTCGAGGATTAATGCTAGTTATACTTTGGTAACCAAAAGTTACAGCTTTATTGGGTAATTGAAATCGTAAACCATAAGCCGTATTTGTTCCAGTTACTACCTTACCTAAAGAAAACCATCTAGCACTCGTAAAATCAAAACCTGAGCCTGCGTCTAATTGTGTAACATTACATGGTTGAAATCTAAAAATTTCATTTGGTGCAGGTGGTGTAGTTCCTGGTATTGGATTAAATATTGGAGTTGAAGAAAAACTATTTTGTCCAAAAGACAACCCAAAACATAAAAATGCACATAATACTAATTTTGTTTTCATAATTTTATAATTTTTAATTCACTTAAAGCGATACAATAATTTTGATTTTAAAAAAGAAAAAAAAGTAATTTAACTAATTTTTAACTATCGTTAATTGTTTTTTGTCACAGCTAATTACCTACATTTGAGTATGTTATTAATTTTTTGCAATGAATAGAATATATTACCTTATCCTATTGTTAAATTTTTATTGTTATTCACAATCTGATGTGCCTTTATCTTTAAAATCTCAATTTAACGGAAATTATGGTTACACAATAATAGGTAATACACACAATGAATTTGACAATAAACAAAGTGGTGTGCCATGCCAAATGCTAACACAGACAAGTGCCACTCTAAATTTATTACCTAATCAAAATGTCGTCAAAGCTTTTTTGTATTGGGGTGGAATAGGTGATGGAAGTTTTAATCCTAATATAAAGTTAAATAATGTTAACTATTCTGCAAGTCAAACATTTATTTGTTTTCCTGAAAATAATCCAATTCCAAATTACTTCACCTCATTTGTAGATGTTACAAATCAAATACAATTGAGTGGTAATGGATTATATATTTTTTCAAATCTAGATTTGAATCCTTTAATATTAAATTTTTGTTCAAATGGCATCTACATTTCTAGTTGGCATTTAGTAATTGTATATGAAGATTTTTCACTCCCAAATTGTCAATTAAATATATACGATGGTTTAAATACAATTTCTGGATCTATCAATGGTGGTGTCACACCATTAACCATAGATAATTTAAATGTAATAATTTCAAATGATGCTAAAATTACGTATGTTGGATTAAATGGCTCCACAAATGGATATCTATTTGAATCGGTTTCAATAAATGGTAATTTATTAAGCAACGCACTAAATCCAATTGATAATCCTTTTAATAGTACAAATACCTTTACAGGAAGTTCAACCAATTGGAATCAAGATATTGATACTTTTGATATTTCACCTTTTATAAATATCGGCGATACACAAGCTAATTTATCTTTTAATTCATTTTTTTACCGATTTATTCAAACAATAGTTACCTCAATCCGCTCAGAATTACCAGATGCAACGGCGCAAATTACAAGTGTTACTGGTCAGGAAATTTGCAATAATCGTAATTTGAGTGTTAATTTTAAATTAAAAAACACCAATGCAAATGCACCTTTGCCTATTGGTACACCAGTAGCCATCTATGCAGATACTACTTTGCTTACAACGATTTCTACCACAACCGCAATTCCTGTTGGTAGCGAATTGGTTTTTAACATTGCTGTTGCTATTCCAAATACAATACCTAATAATTTTACAATTAAAGTAGTTTGTAATAGTAATGGTTTAGCATCACCA
>JANXVF010000144.1 GCA_025351785.1 Flavobacterium sp. | reverse complement strand
ATGTTCTTTAATTGCATCAGAAATTGAACAAAAAATAATACCTTTTTCGTTCAATGTTTTCTTAAAAGTTGTTGCTACCGAAACAGAATCGACTACAATATCCATAGCGATATTGTTCATCATTTTTTGCTCGTCAACATTAATTCCTAGTTTTTTGTACATTGCCAAAAGTTCAGGATCAACATCGTCTAATGTTTTATTTGGATCGGCTTTTTTTGGTG
The DNA here is from genome assembly GCA_025351785.1 of Flavobacterium sp. Taxonomy (GTDB): domain Bacteria; phylum Bacteroidota; class Bacteroidia; order Flavobacteriales; family Flavobacteriaceae; genus Flavobacterium. The sequence goes on along the minus strand of JANXVF010000144.1, from coordinate 12,470 downwards.
CAGAATAGTAGGAAATTGCTTGAAAATCGGGCTTTTCATAAGTCACATTTGCCCATTCTGGTTCAATCATTTCTTGCCAAGCACGAAACGCTTCAATACGCCAATCGGTCATCCATTGTGGTTCATCTTTCTTTTTAGAAATCGCACGAACTATATCTTCATTTAATCCAATAGGAAACGTTTCCGATTCTAATTCGGTGTAGAATCCGTATTCGTATTCTTTAGTTTCCAATTCGACTTTTAAGTCGTCTTCGGTATATTTACTCATTTTTTATATATTAACCCTAACAGATTTTAAAACTCTGTTAGGGTTGAAATCAATTAACTATTACAACGAAAAACTCTCTCCACAACCACAAGTTCTACTTGCGTTTGGATTATTAAAAACAAATCCTTTTCCGTTTAATCCGCCAGAGAATTCTAAAACGGTTCCTGCTAAATACAAAAACGATTTTTTTTCTACGGCTATTTTTACATGATTATCTTCAAAAACCTTATCGTTGTCTCCAAGTAGTTTGTCAAATTTTAATTCATACGACAAACCAGAGCAACCACCACTTTTTACACCTACTCGAACGTAATCTTTGGCAGCATCAAAACCGTCGTCTTTCATCATATCGATGATTTTTTTGCTTGCATCATCAGAAACTTTTATCATAGCTTATTTTGATTTTGTCTAAATTAACTACAAAGATATTACAAATTAACCTTTTTGCGCAATTCATAACATTTTTTAAACATATTTTTAAATAGAAAAAATTGATTTTGACCTTGTTTTCCTTTTAGATTTCTAAATTTGTGTTTAAAATTATATTAAAATGAAACTTTACCCTATTGAGGCGGGAAATTTTAAACTAGATGGTGGCGCAATGTTTGGTGTTGTCCCTAAAACAATTTGGAATAAAACAAATCCAGCAGACGAAAATAATTTAATTGACATTGCGGCAAGATGTCTATTGATAGAAGACAATGATAGATTAATGCTGATTGATACTGGAATGGGGAACAAACAATCAGATAAATTTTTTAGTTACTACTCGCTTTGGGGAAATCATACGCTTGATAAATCATTAGCAAAACACGGATTTCATCGTGACGATATTACCGATGTTTTTATGACCCATTTACATTTTGACCATTGTGGTGGTTGTATAAATTGGAATAAAGGCAAAACAGGATACGAAGTTGCCTTTAAAAATGCTTATTATTGGACAAATAAAAACCACTGGGAATGGGCAACCAAGCCAAATCAACGTGAGAAAGCCTCATTCTTATCAGAGAACATTTTACCCATTCAAGAAAGCAATCAATTAAAATTTATACAAAATCCTGAAAATGATTTTTTAATAAAATCTGAACTTGATTTTGATATTTTTTATGTTAACGGACATACCGAGAAAATGATGATTCCTCACATAAAATATAAAGATAAAACTATTGTTTTTTGTGCAGATTTAATTCCAACTGCCGGTCATTTACCTTTGCCTTATGTTATGGGATATGACACTAGACCACTTTTAACAATGCCCGAAAAAACAAAATTTCTTGAAAATTGCGCTGACAATAATTTCTATTTATTTTTAGAGCATGATGCAAATAACGAAATTATTACGGTCGAAAAAACCGAAAAAGGTATCAGATTGAAGGATGTTTTTAAATGTTATGATATCTTAATCTAATGTTAATCATTTTCTTAATTATAATAAAACACAATACTTTTAAATCGAATTTTACAAAATTATTTACTTATGAAATTATTAAAACCACTTTTTGTTAGCGCGTTGATCGCAGTTGCATTTTCAAGTTGTAACACAGCAATGGCGCCTGTATTAAGTACAAATGCAGCTAACATTGACAAAACTCCATTAAAAACTACCCCGCTTAAAGAGGCCGATTTAAAACGTTGGAGCGATTTAGATTTAGTAGCCGATACCGTTCCAGGAATGAGCGTTGACAAGGCCTACAAGTTTTTGAAAGGTAAAAAATCGACTCCAATAATTGTTGGAATTGTAGATTCTGGATTAGATATTGATCATGAAGATTTAAAAGGAAAAATTTGGACCAACAAAAAAGAAATTGCTGGAAATAATATAGATGATGACAAAAATGGTTATGTCGACGACATACATGGGTGGAATTTTCTTGGAGATGCAACTAACGAAAATCTTGAATTGACTAGAATAGTAAAAAAAGGTGATGATGGTTCAGAAGGATACAAAATTGCAAAAGCTGAATTAGATAAGCAAGTAGCAGATTTAATGAAGCAAAAGCCTCAGGTAGATATGATTGTTGCTGCAGATAAAGGGGTGAAAGAATATTTGAAAAAACAAGTTTATACCATCGATGATTTGAAAAAAATAGTTACCACCGACGCTACTTTAAATAAAAATAAAATGATTATGACCAGCATAGCAACTCAAGCTGGAGCGGGTTTTCAAGACGAAATTAAAGGTTATTCTAAGCAAGTTTACGATCAACTAAATTTCAATTTGAACGTAAACTTTAATGGAAGAAAAACAAATGATAATCCTGACACTATGGATTCAAAATTTTATGGAAATGGAAATGTTAAAGGTCCAGATGTTGAAGATGCATTACACGGAACACATGTTTCTGGAATTATAGCACAAATAAGAGGAAACAATATTGGTGGAGATGGAGTTGTTGCTAGCAATGTGCAAATTTTGCCAGTTCGAGCAGTTCCTAACGGTGACGAATATGATAAAGATATTGCGTTGGCTATTCGTTATGCCGTTGACAATGGTGCCAAAGTAATTAACGGAAGTTTTGGTAAAGATTATTCTCCTCACAAAGAATGGGTTTGGGATGCAATTAAATATGCAGAAAGTAAAGACGTTTTAATTGTTCATGCTGCAGGAAATGATTCTAAAGATATAGATACAGAACCAAATTTTCCTACTGATGAAAATAATGGTGTTGAAATTTCAGATAATCTTTTAACTATTGGTGCTTTAAATTATGAATATGGCTCAAAGCTAGTGGCTAGTTTTTCAAATTTTGGAGTCAAGAATGTCGATGTTTTTGCGCCTGGTGTAAAAATTTATGCTACAGTACCAAACAACAAATATGTTTATGAACAAGGAACTTCTATGGCATCTCCAAATGCAGCAGGAGTTGCAGCACTCGTTAGGTCTTATTATCCAAAACTGAGCGCATCACAAGTTAAACATATTTTAATGGATTCTGGAACTCCAATTTCTACTAACGTAAATGTTGGAGAAGCAAATGAAGCAAAACCTTTTTCAAGCATTTCAAAATCTGGTAAAATTGTGAACGCCTATAATGCCTTATTAATGGCTGACCAAATGTCGAAAAAATAAAATTTTAAAAAAAATAAAATTAATCCATAATTCTTGTGTAAGAATTATGGATTTCTTTTTTTTAAAATTGCCCAATTCTTTTACATTTATCAAAAAGAAACGTATTTTTACCAGTCAAATATATTTAAATTAGCATTTTTACGTTAATTGTTAAAACGTTTTACATTGAAAATCAAGACTATTAAATACACTGTAGCAATTGGAATTGCAATTGTTTTTGTGGCATGCTCTACTAAAAAAAATAATTTTTTATCGAGAAATTCTCATGCTTTAAGCACTAAATATAACATTTTATATAATGGTGGTGTTGCGTTAGATAAAGGAATTATAAATCTTAAACTTCAATATAACGATAATTTTTGGGAACGTCTTCCTGTAGAGCGCATGCAAATTTCTGAGGCTCAACTCGATGCAAATCAACCAAAAAATGCAAATTTTGATCGTGCCGAAGAAAAAGCTACAAAAGCTATCCAAAAACATTCTATGAATATTGATGGTGGCGAAAAGAATCCTCAGATGGATGAAGCACATCTAATGTTAGGAAAAGCACGATATTATGATCAAAGATTTGTGCCTGCTCTCGAAGCATTTAATTATGTTTTATATAAATATCCGAATAGCGATAAGATTTATGAGGTGAAAATATGGAGAGAAAAAACTAATATGCGTATGGATAATGATGCATTAGCTATTACAAATCTCAGAAAATTATTAAAAGAAATTAAGTTTAAAAATCAAATTTTTGCAGACGCAAATGCTACTTTGGCACAAGCATTTTTAAATTTAAAAGAAAAAGATAGCGCAATAGCAAAACTCAAAATTGCAACTGAATTTACAAAACAGAATGAAGAAAAGGCACGTTATCGTTTTATTTTAGGTCAGGTTTATGACGAGCTTGGATATAAAGATAGCGCATTTGCTATGTACCAAAAGATAATTGATATGAAACGTAAATCGTCAAGAAACTACATTATACAAGCTCATGCAAAACAAGCACAACAATTTGATTTTGAAAATGGAGACACAATTTCGTTTATAAAAAAGTTTAATAAATTATTAAAAGATAGAGAAAACAGACCTTTTCTCGATGTGATAAATCATCAAGTAGCTTTGTTTTATGATAAATCAAAAAAGTCTAAAACAGCGGTTTTATATTATAATAAATCACTTAAAACAAATACACAAGATCAATATTTAAAAGCTTCTAACTATAGAAATCTTGCTTCTATTTATTTTGATAAAGCGAAGTACGTAACTGCGGGAAAATATTTTGATAGTACTTTAGTTTCATTGAAACCACGAACCAGAGAGTTTAATTTGATCACCAAGAAACGATTAAATTTACAAGATGTAATAAAGTTTGAAGGAATTTCACAACGTGATGATAGTATTTTAAAAATCACATCTTTATCATCTTTTGAACGTGATAAATATTATCAAGAATATATAGATTATCTAAAGAAAGAGGATGATGCAAAGAAAAAACAAGCAGAGAAAGAAGCCAAATTAAATGCAGACAAAGGAGATAATAATGGAGATTTTATTAATAAAAATGACCCTAAAAATCTAATTCAGAATAGTAATCAAAGTGATGCAATTGCTAAAAATCAGACAAATTTACAACCACCTACAAACTTTTCAAACGCTCAAAGTAGTACTTTTTATTTTTACAATCAAGCAACAATAGCTTATGGGAAAATAGAATTTAAGAAAAATTGGGGCAACAGAGCTTATGCCGAAAACTGGCGATTAAGTTCAAAAAAATCAGATGCCACGACTGATAAAACAGACGATGTTGCCGATAATAATAATACCTCGGCTGAAAAAAATAACTCTAAAAGAGTAGAAGAAAAATACACAACAGAATTTTATACAAAACAACTTCCAACTGCAATAAAAGACCTAGACAGCATTGCTAAGGAACGCAATTTTGCTTATTTTCAACTGGGAGTTATTTATAAAGAGAAATTTAAAGAATATAAAAGAGCAGCCGATAAACTTGAAACACTTTTAGCAAATAATCCAGAGGAACGACTGGTGTTACCATCGATGTATAATTTATACAAGATTTTTGAAATCATTGATAAACAAAAAGCTGAAATAATGAAATTGAGAATCACATCTTTATATCCAGATTCTCGTTATGCTCAAATTATAAATAATCCAAGCTTGATTAATGATGTAAGCACAACTCCAGAAATTGCTTATGATACACTTTATAAAGAATATGAAAAAGGAAGTTTAAGAGAATTACTTCCAAAAGTCGAAACAGCACTTATACAATTTACTGGCGATGAGATAATACCCAAATTTGAGTTGTTAAAAGCTAACTTAACGGGAAGATTTAAAGGTCTTACAGATTATAAAAAAGCTTTAAATTATGTTGCTTTAACTTATCCTAATAGTGATGAAGGAAAAGAAACTGAACTATTTATTGCTACAAAAATACCTTATTTGGAGTCACTTAATTTTAATTCAGAATTTCCTACTAGTTGGAATATTATTTATAAAGCTGACAATTTAACTGACAAAAGTGTTACAGTTTTATTACAAAAGCTAGTAAAATTTGTTACAGAACGCACTATTGACAAACTAACAATTTCGACAGATATATACACATATGAAAAGAATTTTATAGTAATTCATGGAATCAAAGAACTTGAAAATGCAAAAGATATAACACAGGTTTTAAAGGAATTTAAAGAATTTAAAATTACTGAAACCGCTTACATTATTTCGAGTGAAAATTATAAGGTTGTTCAAGTAAAAAAGACTTTTGACGATTATGTTGCCAATGATTGGATCAATAAACCAATTGTTCCTGTAGAGCGAAAAATTGTTTTATCAAGCAATATCGATTCTACCAAAAAAACTGCAGTTACTAAAGATGAAGTAAAAAATTCTATGAATAATGTAAAAAGCGAAGTAAAACAAAACTCAAGTGCTGTTAGTAATACAAACAATCCTAACCCTCAACAATCAATTGCACCAAATGAAAATAAAAACCCTTTAGATATGAATGATCCTGCTGGAGGTATGATGCCACCAGTAATGCCTAAAAAATAATAATTATGTTTGATAAAAAACCGAAATCGTATACCGATTTATTAGGAAAAACAAACCGAATTGTTGAAGGAACAACTATTAAAGGTGATATTTTTTCTCCAGCTGATTTTAGATTAGACGGACATTTAATAGGGAACTTTCAATCAAAAGGGAAAATAGTAATTGGACCAGCGGGAAGTATTGTAGGTGATATTAGTTGCAAAAATTGTGATATTGAGGGAAAATTTGATGGTAAAATTCAAGTTTTAGAAACACTAAGTTTAAAGGCAAAATCAATTATTCATGGTGAAGTTATTTGTGGAAAACTTGCAGTAGAACCTGGTGCAACATTTAGTGCAACATGTGTAATGAAACCCAATTTCAAAAATCAGTTGAATGAACAATCTCATGATGAAAAAACTACCTAACAAATGGTTAGCCTTACTAAATATACCTATTCAAATGGGAATTATTATTTTTGTTTTTTCTTATGGAGGAAATTGGCTAGATGAAAAATTTCCAAATGATAATTCGATTTATGTAAAAATAGCAACTCTTGTTGGTGTAGCTATTGCTTTTTATAACATTAACCGGCAATTAAAAGAGATTAATAAAATTGATGACCAGAAAAAGAAACAAAATTAATTATTTTAGCCAACTTTGAGGGTTTGCATACGTTGTGTTTTGCGAAATAGTAAATTTTATTATAGTATTTCCTTCAGCATTAGTTCGTACTTTTCCAATATTTTGCTTTGTAGTTACCTTATCGCCAGCACTTACTGTTACATTACTTAAGTTTTGATAAACGGTAAAAAAGTCACCATGTTGTATACAAACCATTAAGTTTACAGGCGATGTTCGCACCACTTTTGTCACTTCGCCACTATAAACTGCTCTTGCGTTTGCGCCTTGCTCAGTAGTAATTTCTACTCCACTATTATGGATTATTAACGTTTTATAAACAGGATGAGGAACATCGCCATAACCCAATGTTATTGCTCCTTTTTCTACTGGCCAAGGCAAACGACCTTTATTTGCTTTAAAATTGTTAGAAATTAATTGTCCTTCGGGAGTTAAAACAATTTTTGCAGAGTTTTCAATTGCTTTAGTTTCGGCTGCGGTTGTAGTTTTCGGATTGGCTTTAGCATTTGCCAATGCCGCTTTTTTATTTGCCTCTACAATTGCATCACGAATTAATTTCTGAATTTGACCATCTATTTTTTTGCTTTCTTTTTGTTTAGATTTAATTTCGGATGCTATTTGATTTTTACTTTTCTTTAAGCTGTTTGCAATTTTTTCTTGTTCTTGTTTTTCTTTTTCTAAATCTGTACGTTCCTTTTCTTGTTCTACAATAAGTTTTTGTTTTTCTGTTTTTTGGCCAGACAATTTTGCATTAAAATCAGATAATTTATCTGTTTTTGAACTAATTTCTTCGCCTTGCATTTTTCTATAATTAGCATATTGCTTCATATATTGTGCTCTTTTATAAGCTTGCAAAAAGTTTTCTGAAGATAATAAAAACATGGCGCGACTTTGCTCTGAGCGACTTTTGTATGACTTAACAATCATAGCTGCATAATCTTCTTTTAATACTACTAATTCTTTTTTTAGTTTGTTAATCTGTACTTGATTAATGTACATATCATTGCTTAATAATTTAGCTTGCTTTTCGGTAGTATTGATTAATTTTTCTTTCAATCCGATTTTTTCTTTTTGTATACTCAATAATTTTACAACCGATTTTTCTTTACTTCTCACATTTTGAAGCATCATTTCTTTCTCACGTATTTCCTCCTGTAATTTGGCTTTTTTTTGTTCTAATTGTTCTTGTGTTTGCTGACTCCAAGCAGTTGAAACTACAATAAATAAAAATAGAGAATATAGGGTTTTAAACATTTTTTTAATTCGATATTTAGTTTCTAATTTTTTTAGTTTTTAATATAAATACGTTCATAGCCTTCGGGAACTTCATAAGGAAAAGACAATTCTTCGTTAAATGTTACACCTTTATAATCGATTTTGATTTTGACATTTCCTTTATTTTGTATTGCATCAATGGCAATATTTAACGGAAGAATCATTTCGTCATATTTTTTATAATCTGGATATAAAATTTCTAATGATCGCTCCTGAGCTGGCTGACTTATGGTTTCTTTTTTAATTAAAAAATTATCCCCTTCAAAAAAGTAAGCTTTAAAAGTTTTCCCGTCAGAATTGTTTTCAAGTTTGTATAATTTATCTGCTATCGAAACTTGATAATTACCACCTTTCAATTGGTCTAAAGCTTTACCAACAAACATATTTTGAACTTTATAAAAGTCTAAATCTGTCCCGAGCCACTGGCTAAGACCAGCATAATCACCTTCGAAATAATTTCCTCCAATTTTTTCATAATATTGAACCGAAGTTGGTGTTATCAATGCTTTTGCCATTGTAAAACCTAAAAATCTGATACTAACTAAAATTTGCTCATCTTTTTTTATTCGGATGTCAGCAGAAACATTTTGGGTATTTTTAGCATCTTCATAATGTGCTGATGCTTTTATATACAACGTTGAAAATTCAGTTTTATTATTGTAATGATTTTCAATAATTTTTTCAGCCGAAAGCTTATTACCAGCGTTTCCCTCGACTAAAACTCTTTTTGTTTTGCACGAAAAAATTAAAAAAAACACTGCTAACCCTAAATACTTTTTCATGAAATTATATTGATATTCTATTATTTTTTTTGCTTTTTGATTAATTCATTTGCTTTCGAGAAATAAAAATCTTTATTTTTAAAATCTCCCAGTCCTGAGTAAGCTTCTCCTATTTGTAAATCAAAATTTATCTCTAAAGTGATATCATCAATAATATAATCCAATCCAGTTTCTAAAGCAATTTTTGCTTTTTTGTAATTTTTTGATTGATTGTTTCCTAAACCAGAATAGTAATATAACTGTGGTTGTGTTGGATATAACTGCAATTGGTCGTCAGCAATTTTTATAACTTTATCAAACTGTAAGTTATCTGTACAACTTTGCAAAAGCAACAAAACTGTTTCTAGGTCATCGCTTTTGGATTTTAATTGCATTTCATAATATTTGATTGCCTTTTGAAAGTCTTTTTTGCTCTGGAAATACTTCCCTATTTCTTTTGCGACTTGAACTTCTTTATCATTTTCAAAATACTGAATTGCTTTATCTAAATCTGGTTCAAATTGAGGATTATTTTTTGTGAAAATTAAAAATTCATTCAAAATTCTATGCTTAATTTTTCTATCTATTTTATTACTTGCAAACACAATATTCATAGCTTTTACAGCTTCAACACCTTCATTATTATTCAAATGAAACTTAAACAAACTCACTTGGGCAAAGTCTGAATTTGGAATTTCCTTTTCTAATTGTTTTGCTACTTCATTAGCTTTTTCTTCCTGATTGCTTTTTGAATATAAATAAATCAGCGAAATGTAATTAGCTTCTTCTTTTGGATTTTTCTTTATTTCGGATATTAAATTCTCTTTTTCTGATCCTTGATATTTAGAATCCTGAAGAATTTGCATTTTATAATTATCGCGTTTTTCTGATTTACCAACAGTAGCATTTAATTCGTTAATAAGCGTTAATGCTTTGTCAAATTGTTGAGTACTCATGTACAGCGAAGTCAAATCTTCTTTATAATCTTGTTTAAATTCGATAAGTTTATTGACAATTACAATGGCTTGATTAAAATCGCGGGTTTCATAACAAACATCATACATTCCCACCCAAAACCATCTGTTTTTTGAATCAATTTTAGTTGCTTTTTCAAAATTGTCATAGGCATCTTTGTATTTTTTTTGAGAGAAATAATTCTTACCCAACTCATAATAAATAATTGCATTTTGAGGTTGTAAATCTTTACATTTTTCCAATGATTCTATTGCTTTGTCATAATTTTCGATACCTTTTTGTTTTAAAGATTCGTAAAATGAATCTTCAAATTTATTTTCGGCCAATGCCAAAGTATCTTTTGGGGTTTGGGCAAAAAAGGAAGCCGAATTCAATAACAAAACAAAAATCGAAATGTAGAAGAAAGTCTTTTTCATATGAATTTTTTTAATTCTAAAACGTATATATTTTATTCTAAAACCGAATAATCTCCTATGCTGATGGTGGTGAAATTTCCGTCAAAACTTGCATGATTTCCTATCATTGCATTATCTAAATTAGCATTTTTAATATGAGAATGCGTTTGAATCAAACTGTTTTGAATAGTACTGTTCTGAATGTGGCAACCATCACCAAGTGAAACATTTGGACCAACAGTTGCATTAATTAAAACTACATTTTTACCAATATAACACGGCGGAATTATTTTTGAATTTTCTTGTTTTACATCAAAATCTATCAAATGCTCACCGTCATTATGAAGAAAATTCAACATTCTATTATTGGTGTCAACCGTTACGTCTTTATTGCCACAATCCATCCATTCGTCAACTTTTCCAGGTACAAATTTCATGCCTTTTGCCATCATTTGCTTTATTCCGTCATTAATTTGATATTCGCCACCATGAATAATATTGTTATCCAAAACCAGTTGCAGTTCATTCTTTAAAACGGCAACATCTTTAAAATAGTATATTCCGATAACGGCTAAATCAGATACAAATTCTTTTGGTTTCTCTACCAATTCGATTATTTCGTTATTTTGGTTTAAATTTATTACTCCAAAAGCTTCGGGTTGATCGACTTGTTTTACCCAAATAACGCTATCGGCAGTTTTATCTAAGTCAAAATCGGCACGAATTAACGTGTCTGCATAAGCAATAACTGCTGGCCCAGATAAAGAATCTTTGGCACACATAATGGCGTGACCCGTTCCAAGAGCTTCATTTTGGTAATAAATTGTTCCTTTTGCTCCTAATTTTTGAGCAATAACAATTAGTTCATCTTCTACCTTTTTACCAAAACTCTCGTGAATTATAAAAGCTACTTCATCTATTGGTTGGTTTAAAACTGCAGCAATATCTTGTACTAATCTATGCACAATTGGTTTTCCTGCTATAGGAATTAATGGTTTTGGAATTGTTAATGTGTGTGGACGCAATCTTGAACCACGCCCTGCCATTGGTACTATTATTTTCATTTTTTATATTTTTTAATTGCAAAGGCACAAAGTTTATCGCAAAGTGCGCAAGGTTTTTATTGTTTTCTATAAAATGTTTGTCCTTTTCTGTTAATATGATTTATTAATTCGTTTGATTCTAATTTATCAAAAATAGAAATATCAAATAAATAAGGTGTGTTCAAATCGTCTATTTCTTGATTTATTTTAGACAAACAATTATATGAAATAGCCTTGCCTTTTAATGTAATATCAATATCTGAACCTTCTCTATAATTTCCTTTGGCTCTAGAACCATAAATAACAACTTCTTCTATTTCAGAAATTTTTTCAAAAACAGAATTTATTTTATTGATGGTTTTTTCGGTCAATCCAAATTTCATAATAATGATTTCATTTTAATGTGAAATTGTTCAAATAATGGAAAATATATATCCTTGATTTTTTTGTACTCCGTTTCTAAAATATCTCCGTGGTATGTATGAACAGTTTCATTTCTACTATCTATCATGTCCATCCAACCTTGTCCGTCATGTATAATTTCGTTTTGAAAAGCATTTCTAGTAGCGTCTCTAGATCCTATTAGCCCTTGAATTCCTTTTTCTTTTAAAAAATCTTTCATGACTTTCCATGCTAGCTCATGCGTGAATTCAAATCGTTGTATTGTTCCTTCTTTTTCAATATTTGTAGGATTTTTTATGTCTTCAACGGCTTCTTTTAAAGTAATAAAAGCTTTTTCAAAATTTGAAAAACGTTGTTTCCATCTTATATCTTGATGTTCCATATTTATATATTTTATTTAACTCCCGTGCTTCCAAATCCGCCTTCGCCACGAGAAGTTTCTGATAATTCTTCAACTTCAATCCATTCGGCACGTTCATGTTTGGCTATAATTAGTTGGGCAATTCGCTCTCCGTTTTCTATTATAAAATCCTCTTGCGATAAATTTACTAAAATTACTCCAATTTCGCCACGATAATCGGCATCAACAGT
>JANXVF010000136.1 GCA_025351785.1 Flavobacterium sp. | reverse complement strand
CAAGTCTAGACCTAAAGATACAGATTGTCATTAATCAAGGATAATAAATCTGCTAGGAAAATAATTTCTGAGCAGATTTTTTTTGCAAAAAAAAGTCCCACGGAATACGCAGGACTAAAGATTTTCATCTACGGCATATAGCCTTATTGTGATAAGATTAAAGATTAGAAATTTTAATCAGTCACAAATATAAGTAAAAACTTTTTTAGTTGGTTTACAGAAAACCATAAAATAGATAATTATTTTTTATTTACCTTTAAAAATTGTTTAAAAATAAGATTGTTATGGCAAAAATTTTAGGATTGGATTTAGGGACTAACTCGATTGGTTGGGCATTGATAGATGATATTCAAAATAAAATAATAGGTATTGGAAGTAGAATTTTTCCAATGGGTGTTGAAAATTTGGGTGATGGCGATAATGAAATGTCTAAAAATGCTAGTAGAACTGGAGCAAGAGGAGTTCGTCGTCAATTTTTTAGAAGAAGATTAAGAAAGAAAATTTTATTGAAAGCGCTGTCTGAAAATAAGATGTGTCCAATAAGTGCAAATGATTTTGAAGATTGGAAAAAAACTAAAGAATTTCCAACAGATAAATTAGCTAATTGGTTTGCTTTAAATCCTTATGAATTGCGTCAAAAAGCTTTAAATGAAAAATTATCTTTAGAGGAAATTGGTAGAATATTTTATCATTTAATTCAAAGAAGAGGATTTTTAAGTAATAGTAGAAAAGGAGGAACTGATGACGGAGCAATTTTTAAAGGAAACGCAAAAGAAGGTAAAATAGGAATTGATGATACACTAGAAAGTATTCAAGATAAGACTTTAGGCTCTTATTTATTTGAAATTTATCCGAAAGAAAATCAACCTTTTCAAGATGGTTTGGAAAGAATTAGAAATCGATATACCACACGCAAAATGTATATTGATGAATTTGAATTGATTTGGGAAAAACAATCGCAATTTCATTTGGTTTTAAATCATGAATTAAAAACAAAGTTCGGAGGAAGAAAACAAGATAATTATGATTTAGATGGAATTTTATTTCATCAACGTCCATTGCGTTCGCAGAAACATTTAGTTGGCAATTGTTCGTTTGAACCTACAAAAACTAAATGCCCAATAAGTGCAATTCCAGTTGAAATGTTTAGAATTTGGCAATGGGTAAATACAGTTGAGTATAACGGAAATAAAATTTCTCAAACCGAAAAAGAGAAATTAATCGAACAGTTACTTTCATCTGATAAAATTGAATTTAAAAAATTACGTAAAGCAATTGGTAAAGAAAGTGCCGAATTTAAGTTCAATTATAAAGACGATGATAAAATTGTTGGAACGCATACTATTTCAAATTTATCAAACAAAAAATATTTTGGTAAACGTTGGTTTGACTTTTCAGATAAAGAGCAAGAAGATATTTGGCACGTTTTATATTTTTTTGATAGTAAATCAAATCTAAAAGAGTATGCAATAAAAAATTGGAATTTCAATGAAGAACAAGCAATTGCAATTTCAAAATTTAATGTAAAAGACGGTTATGCAAGTTTGAGTAGAAAAGCAATTGGAACTATTTTGCCGTTTCTGCAAGATGGCTATACGTATGATGTTGCTGTAGTTATGGGTGGAATTAAAAATACTTTTGGTAACAAATGGCAAAATGATACATTAGAAAATAATCAAAAACAATTAGAGTTAATTGATAATGTTGAAGACATCATTAGGTCTAAAATTTCAGGCGGTTTTATAGATACTATTAAAGATTTACTTCGTAAAGATTTTGGTTTTGATGCTAAGCAATTGAAAAAATTATACCATCATTCGGCAACAATTGATGTTGAAGCATTATTAGAAAAACTGCCAATTGGCAAAGATGCTGATAAAAAAATTCAAGATATTAGAAATCCTATTGTAATTACAGCCTTATTTGAATTACGAAAATTAATAAATGAATTAATTGACGAACATGGTCAACTTGACGAAATAAAAGTTGAAATGGCTCGTGATTTAAAAAATTCAAAATCGAAACGTAATGAAATAAAAAGAAATCAAACTCGGCTTGAGAAAGAAAATGACAGAGTAAAAAGCGAGGTTGAAAAATATACTAGAGTTTCTCACGATAACATATTAAAATTCAAACTATGGGAAGAGTGCAAACAAACTTGTCCATACACAGGCGTTGCTATTCCAGTCGCAAAATTATTTACTGGCGAAATTCAAATAGAACATATTCATCCTTGGAGTCGTTCGCTAAACGATAGTTTTAATAACAAAACATTATGTTATGCTGATGAAAACAGAAGAAAAGGAGATAAAACACCATTTGAATTTTATGGAAATGACGAATTAGATTGGAGCGCAAGAAAAGAACGTGCTTTAAAATTATTTTCGGATACTAGAGAATATCCAAATGCCTATCAAAAATTCAAAAGATTTGTACAGATAAAATTTGATGATGATTTTTCTTCAAGACAATTGAACGACACTCGATTTATAAGTAAAGAAGCGTCTAATTATTTGAAACAAATTTGTAAAAAAGTAACTGTTTCTCCAGGTCAAATGACTGCTAACTTGCGACAAAAATGGGGTTTAAATACTGTTTTGAATGATGAAAATTTAAAAACTCGCGAAGACCATCGTCATCATGCCATTGATGCTTTAGTTATGGCTTGTGGAAAAACAAGTTACTTACAAGAATTATCAAAATGGAATAGATATAACAGAAACTATGATTTAAAAGATTTTCCAATGCCTTGGGAAACCTTCCGATTTGATGCTGAAAAAGCAGTAGATAAAATATTAATTTCTCATAAACGTAATTCGAATGATATAACTATTCGATATACCAAAGTGGAGAAAAACGGAAAGATTCATATCAATAAAGGAGTTGCAGCACGAGGACAATTGCACGATAAAACATATTATGGTCAAAATAAGAATTGTAACCCTGATGAATTTGTTTATAGAGTTGATATCAATAATTTGAGTTTTTCTCAGTTGACTAATATTTTAGACTTTAATTTGAAGGAAGTAATTGTTAATGAAATTTTTAAAAAATTAGAAAATGATGAAGTTGAATTTTTTAAGAGAATGAATTCAAAAGAGAAAAATTTAAATAAGAATTCACAAAAAAGTATAAAAGCTAAAGTTGATGCAATATTAAAAGGAAATTCTTTTTTTATGCCAAATGAAGGAAAAAGATATAAGCGATTAAATAAAATTGAACCTGAAGACGGAGAAAGAAAACCAGTTCCAATAAAGAAAGTTAGAATAAAAAAAGTTTTAGGTAAAGCTGAACGACTCAATGAAAATATAAAACAATTTGTTGATCCACAAAGTAATCATCATGTTTTAATTTATAAAGACGAAAAAGGAAATTTAAATGAAGATGTAGTTACTTTTTGGACAGTTGTAGAACGAAAAAGTAAAGGATTTCCTGCCTATCAATTGCCAGCAGATGGAAAAGAAATTATAACTACTTTACATATTAATGATATGTTTTTGTTAGGAATAAATGAAGATGAAATTAATTGGGAAAATCCTGATTATGATGTTTTGAAAGAACACTTGTATAGAGTTCAGAAATTATCTTCAAAATTTTATGAGTTTAGACAAAGTTCTCAAGCTTCAATCCAAAATAATTTTCAACCATTTTATAGAAGAATTACAGGTTATGGTGAAGGAATTGGAGGTTGGTTAACTCATAATCCAATCAAAGTAAAAATTTCAGTTTCAGGAAAAATTCAAAAGCTATGAACAGTTTAGATTTTTTAAAAGTATTGGGATTAGGAACCACTGGATTGATAATTCCAAATACAACTTGGTCGCAAAAGCCAATTAAAATATACGATAATTATATAAAAGGATTAACACATTATCAATTTGAAAAAATTAGAAAGCAACTTAGCGTTGGAACAGAATTACTGTTAAAACGAGAAACCACTAACAAATATGATAGTTTTGCTATTGAAGTTTATTTTAATGAACACAAAGTAGGTTATTTAGCAGCTTATGAGAATATTGCAATTGCGAATATGTTAGAACAAGGTGTGAATTTTAAAGCATTTGTAAGCAAAATATCAAGTAAAGAAGATAAAATTTTTGACGGTTTAGTAGTAGAAGTTCATACTAATATAGTTGTTGAAAATCCAAATATTATTGAAACTGATTTATTAGAAAAAAGAGCCGATGATGTTCATGACCAATACAGAAAGGGATTTGTTTTGTAAAAATTATTTTTATTTAACAATAGATTGGTGTATATTTACACCACTAAATGTTTAATTATGTCAAGACAAAGTATCACATTAGCCAATCAAAATGATGAATGGTTAAAACAGCAAGTAGCAAACGAAGAATTTACGAGCAAAAGTGAAGCGGTAAATTATTTAATAAAACAAGCACGTGAACGCGATGCGTATCACGATTTTGTACAAATGAAAATTGATAGAGGTTTAAAAAGCGGTTTTAGTACTAAAACTAAAG
>JANXVF010000131.1 GCA_025351785.1 Flavobacterium sp. | reverse complement strand
AATTTTCATCAAGTAGAAACCGCTTTAATTTTTAATTCGGGTTATGATGCGAATGTGGGTTTTTTTAGTTCGGTGCCACAACGTAATGATGTTATTTTTTACGATGAATTATGTCACGCATCAATTCGAGACGGTATTCTAATGAGCAATGCCAAAGCATACAAATTTCAACATAATGATTTCGATGACTTAAAAAAAAGATTTAACTTTTGTCATACCGAGCGCAGTCGAGGTGCGTTTTTTGAGATATACGTTATTACAGAATCTGTTTTCTCAATGGATGGCGACACACCAAATCTTGAAGAATTATCAAATTTTTGCGAAAAATACAATTGCAATTTAGTTGTTGACGAAGCACATGCGTTAGGTATTTTTGGTAATTTCGGACAAGGATTAGTGCAAAGTCAAGGATTACAAAATAAAGTTTTCGCTACCATCATGACTTTCGGAAAAGGACTTGGCTGTCACGGTGCTGCAATTTTAGGAAGCCAAAAACTAAAAGATTTTTTAGTCAATTTTGCTCGAAGTTTCATTTACACAACTGGACTTTCGCCACATAGTGTTGCTACAATTCTAACAGCATATCAGCATTTAAAATCTGATGGAGTAGCCATTCAAAATCTAAAAAGAAACATCCAATTTTTTAATCAAGAAAAACTACTTTTAGGATTAAAACCATTATTTGTATATAGTAAATCGGCAATTCAATGTGCCATAATTCCAGGAAACGAAAAGATAAAATCAATTGCTACTCAACTTCGTGAAAACGGATTTGATGTAAAAGCAATTCTTTCGCCAACCGTTCCAGAAGGTCAAGAGAGACTTCGTTTTTGTTTGCATTCTTATAATTCTGAAAAAGAAATTTCGGAAGTATTGAAATTCTTAAGTATTTTTGTTTTTAAATAAAATTATAATCCTGACAGAGTTCAAAACTCTGACAGGATTATAGGGTTATTAAAATAAATACTATGAAAATATTTATAACAGGAATCGGCACAGATGTAGGCAAAACAATAACTGCAGCCATAATAACACAATCACTAGAAGCCGATTATTGGAAACCAATCCAAGCAGGCGATTTAGACAATTCTGACAGTCATAAAGTGAAATTGAAGGTCGAAAGTCAAAAGTCAAAAATTCATCCAAACGCATATCAGTTAAACACGCCTGTAAGCCCACATTTAGCTGCCAAAATTGACGGAATCACTATCGATTTAAAACAAATTATCGAACCAAAAACTGATAATCATCTTGTAATTGAGGGAGCAGGCGGATTATTAGTTCCTTTAAACGACAATGATTGTGTTATTGATTTGATACAAAAAGACTACAAAGTAATTTTGGTTTCACGTCATTATTTAGGAAGTATAAACCACACATTGCTATCATTTGAAGTTTTAAAAAGTCGAAATATAAAAGTTGCAGGAATTATATTTTCTGGAGATAAGAACAAATCCACAGAAGAAATTATTTTAAATAAAACTAAAGCAAAGTTTATAGGAAGAATCGAAGTGGAACCTTATTTCGACCAAAACGTAATTCAATATTACGCTGATTTGTTCAGAGAAAATCTTCTTAGTTTGTAACTTCTGAAATCAAAAATCGTTAATCAACAATCAAAATCCCTGATGAATTTATCACAAAGAGACAAAAAACACAATTGGCATCCATACACACAACATAAAACTGTAGCCGATTTTCCTGCAATTGTAAAAGGGAAAGAGGCATTATTATGGGACGAAAACGGTAAAGAATATATTGATGCCATCGCTTCGTGGTGGGTAAATCCATACGGGCATTCTAATAAAGTTATAGCCAATGCAATTTATGAGCAATTAACCACATTAGAACACGTTTTATTTGGCGGATTCACACATAATAAAGCCGTGGAATTGTCTGAAAAATTAATGAAAATTTTGCCTTCCAATCAACAGAAAATATTCTATTCAGACAACGGTTCAACTGCTGTAGAAGTTGCAATTAAAGTAGCATTGCAATACAATTATAATAAAGGAATTAAAAAAACCAAAATCATAGCTTTTGAAGACGCTTTTCACGGCGATACATTTGGCGCAATGGCAGCTAGCGGAATTTCGTTTTTTACAGAAGCTTTCAACGGTTCACTTTTAGAAGTTGTTCGCATTCCAATTCCGACATTAGGAAATGAAGAAGAAATAATAAAGGAATTAGAAAAATTAGTTCAAACTAATCAATTTGCAGCTTTTATTTTTGAGCCATTAGTTCTTGGTGCCGCAGGAATGATTATGTATCAACCCGAAATTTTAGATAAATTAATTTCAATATGTAAGCAAAATAATGTATTTACCATTGCCGATGAGGTTATGACTGGTTTTGGAAAAACTGGCAAAACATTTGCGACTGACTATCTTAAAAATAAACCCGACATGATGTGCTTATCGAAAGCATTAACTGGCGGAACAATTCCGATGGCGCTTACTACTTTTACTCAAGAAATTTTTGATGGTTTTTATGACGACGATGTAAACAAAGCCTTATTTCACGGACATACTTTCACAGCAAATCCTACAGGTTGCGCCGCAGCATTAGCCAGTATTTCGTTATTGCAAACTAATGAAATGCAAGATAATATTCAACGTGTACATCAATCACATTTGCAATTTGAATCTAAAATAAAAAACCATACAAAAGTAAAAACCACACGCGTACTCGGAGTGATTTTTGCATTAGAAGTCAAAGCAGAAAATCAAGAAAGTTATTATGGAACAATGCGCAACAAACTTTACAATTATTTTATTGAAAACGGAGTAATTTTACGACCAGTTGGGAATATTGTTTATATTTTGCCGCCTTATATTATTACCAAAAAACAATTAGAAAAAGTGTATCAAACTATAGAAAATGCTCTTGAAATAGTTTAATTTTTGCTACTTATTAAAGCGGATGGAATAGATTTTTACTGTTTTCTTTAATCCGTAAAAATCTGTTTAATACGTGGCTTGTTTTTCAAAAATTAAAAAAATCCATTTTATAAAATACAAAATCATAGCGAATTTTGCATCAAACTTTGCGAACTTTGCGGTTAACTATGAAAACCAAAATCGCCATAACAGCATTAGCATCAATATCGCCATTAGGAAAAAATCCTGATGCTATTTGGCACAATTACCTTTCTGATAAAACTTTAATATCTACCAAAGAATTCAACTGTAGTAATCAATTTGTAGCTACAATTCCCACAGAAATTAGAATAGAAATTGAAGCATTAAGAAAATCAGAAATTAAATATAAAGCTCTTGACGAAACTGTTTTACTATCAATATTAGTTTCTCGTCAAGCCATAAAAAATGCTGGATGGAAAAAAGGTGACGACTTCGGAATCAACATTGGTTCGTCTCGTGGTGCCACACAATTATTTGAAAAACACCACAAAGAATTTCTCGAAACTGGAAAAACACCAATCTTAACTTCACCAACCACCACTTTGGGAAATATTTCCTCTTGGGTAGCACATGATTTAAAAAACAACGGACCCGAAATTTCTCATTCAATAACTTGCTCTACCGCTTTGCATGCGGTTTTAAATGCTGTAGCTTGGTTGCAATCTGGAATGGCAAATAAGTTTTTAGTGGGTGGAAGTGAAGCACCATTGACCGCATTTACAATTGCTCAAATGAACGCTTTAAAAATTTATTCTAAAGATGAATCTGAATATCCGTGTAAATCTTTCGATCTTACAAAAACCAAAAATACAATGGTTCTTGGCGAAGCGGCTTCGGTAGCATGTTTAGAATTAGGTGAGCATGAAAATGCTTTGGCTTACATTGAAGGAATTGGATATGCAACCGACGATATTGAACACAATATTTCCATTTCGGAGGAAGCTAATTGTTTTCAAAAATCAATGAAAATGGCATTGCAAAACACAGATTTTAATGAGGTTGATGTAATAGTAATGCACGCTCCTGGAACTTTAAAAGGCGACATTTCTGAATATAAAGCTATCATAAAAACATTCGGAGAAAACCATCCCATGCTTACAACAAATAAATGGAAAATTGGACATACTTTTGGAGCTTCGGGAATGATTAATATAGAAATGGCAATTTTAATGATGCAAAATAATCAGTTTATTGAGGTTCCTTTTGCTTTAAAACAAATATATAGAAAAAAAATAAATAAAGTTTTGATAAATGCAGTGGGTTTTGGAGGTAATGCTGTTAGTATTTTGCTCTCTAAATAAAACTAATCATAAATTTTCCAATTCTTTAGCTTTAGAGTATATAAGATCACTTTCCCATCCTTTTCGCAACAAATAATCACAAAATTTTTTACGTTTTTTTATTTTATCTTTCTCTATAAAAACTTCCCATTGATGTTCAGATAATTTCGTGAAAGCATCATAATATTCTTCACTAGGAATTTCTTTAATTGCCTTTGCTATTAAAAAAGCTGAGATTTTTCTTGCTTTTAACTCATTTGTAAGTCTGATTTTTCCCCATTTTTTTTGATGAAATTTACTAATTGTAAAAACCGAAGCAAATCGTTCTTCGCTTAGATAGTTATTTTCTATTAAATGAACTATTATAGCGTCTTTTTCGTAAGTAGTTAATGTAAATGTTCTAAGTTTTTCTTGAACTTCATAATGACATCGTTCTTGATAGGAACAATAATATTCCATTTTTTGAATAATAATGTTAACTATATTTTTTATTTTGGAGTCCAAAGATTGATTATAATTTGCTTTTTGTTGATAATTACTTGATACAAATATATTGAAATACTGTAAATTAGAAGTAATTTTGTATGCCATTTTTATTAATTGAAATATTTATGTTTTATTAATATAAT
>JANXVF010000100.1 GCA_025351785.1 Flavobacterium sp. | reverse complement strand
TTTTATCCTATCAGATGTCATTAGAGACTTTAAGAAATTTACATCAAAGAAAATCGTACAAACATGTATTGAAGAACCTGAAAGTAGAAGAGAATGGATGTTAGAATATTTTCAAAAAGCATGTGAACATTTAAAAAGAGAGCAACAATATAAAGTATGGCAAGATGGTTATCATGCAGAACTTGTTGAAACCAATTGGTTTATAAAACAAAAGGTAAACTATATCCATAACAATCCTGTAAAAGATAAAACGGTTTCTTTGCCCGAGGATTATTATTTTAGTTCTGCTAGGAATTATGCAGGATTAGAAAATGATATAGAAGTTATTTTGTTAGATTTGTTTTGATGTTAAGTGTAGGCACGGATTGCAAATCCGGGCTACCGGGTTGTGCAGGAATCATTTATGTTTTTTAAAATGTTTAAATGATTAAAATAGATTAAAGTTGTTTGTAACTAGTGAATAAGTAATCAATATCATTTTAAACTAGCCCATATTCAAAGCAGGAAAATGAGTTGCAACAAAATCTCCAGTCATTTGATTTAAATTGCTTCAAAACTTGCAAATCTAAACTTGGTACATTTTTTGTACTGATCTTGACAAAAGTAGTTAATATGTACTTTTATAAAAAATTAAGAATTAATTTTTTGAGTTTTAATTTAAAGTATCTAATTTTACACATATCAATTTTTAGAAATTATGAGAAAAGTAGTAGTTTTTGCAGTTATACTGATAAGTGGATTTGTTTTTGCACAACCTAAAATTGAATTTAAAGCAAAAGAAAACACAATAGATTATGGAACCGTTTCTAAGGATAGCGATAGCGGCTTAAGAACTTTTGAATTTACAAATACAGGAGATGCACCGTTGATAATAACAAATGTACAATCTACTTGCGGTTGTACTGTTCCAACCAAACCTACAGATCCTATTTTACCTGGGAAAACCGGAAAAATAGATGTTAAATATAATATGAATCCTGGTCCTATTAGAAAAACTATTACCGTAGAAAGTAATGCAAGTAATGTAGACGGTGGTCGAGTTGCTATTAAAATTAAAGGAGAAGTTATAGTAAAACAAGAGGTCAATCCACTAGAAAGAAAAAAAACAGGACCAATGCAATAATATAAATCGCTTCATAATTGGAGCGATTTTTTTTATACAAGTAATATTCCCTTAGCTTTTATAAAATCTGAAACCAAATAACCTATAAGTTTTCCTACTAAATGATTATTTTTATCATTATCCAACGAGGGTGCTCCTTCGCAAATATGTAAATAACTTGCATTAGTATTACAACCAAAATAATAAATAAATCTCCGGAGTTCCTCAACCGAAAATCCACTTATAGTCATGGCGCTACTAGGAATATTAGGAATAGCATCCAAATCTATTTCAATTCCATAAAAGTCAGTGTTTATGAATGAATTTGCATATTCTAATTCAGTCTCAAAATCTTTTTCTCTACGAATATTTATTTCGTCATAAGTATTAAATTGAACTTTGTCTTGAAGACTTTTTAATTCTGTAAGAACACTTTTTGACGTATAACTTTCGTGTAAACCAAAAACGAAATACTTTTTAAGAAATCCCTCTTCAAAAGCATATGAAAATCCATTACCAGAATGTCGACCTTCTAAAATTCTAAAATCAGAATGAGCATCAAAGTTAATAGCATTTACTGGCTTCCCTTTTGCTAAAGCAGTTCCTTTTATATTTCCGTAAGCATTATTATGCCCCCCTCCAATTATTATTGGGATTTTGCCAGCTTTAACAATTTGAGTTATTATATGAACGACTTCTTTATCAATTTGAACTACAAGATCATTCATTTTTTTTCGATCTTCTGTATTATGAAAATCTAAATTTTGAACTTCGTGCATCTCATCAGTCACATCTAGTTGACCCAAAACCAAAATTTGAGATCCTTTATTAAATCGATTGTGTTGCATGTTTGCAATACTTTTTATAGCACCTTGCCATGCTGAATCTGCTCCAGGGCGACCAAAATTTGCTCGAATTCCAATATCTTCTGGAATTCCAAACAATACAAACTGTTGCTCACAAATTTTCAAGAAAGATATAACATCATATTCTTTTGGAACAACGGCCATTTTTTCACCATATTTTATCTCACCACTGCGATGATTAGTAATTTTTGATAAATCGGAAATCGTGAATCGAATTAACTTTTCCATAAAATAATGTTTGCAATAGTTATAATAAAAGTTGTAAATTTACGTTTTACTTACAAAAATTAACTATCGTTTATCAAAAAAAACAAATGGAAAATCAAATGGAAAATCAAAAGAGTAATTCGTCATTAAAAATTATAGTTATAATACTTGCGCTACTATTGGCTGGGAGTTTATTTTATATTTTCAAATTAACAAACGAAACTAAAAGTTTAGAAACCACTGTTGCAAATACAAAAACTGAAAAAGAAAATGTAATGAAAGATTTACAGGATTTGAAAGCGACCTATGATGCAGCGATAGCCGAAAATACCTCGATGTCTGAAGAGTTAATTGCCGAAAGAGAAAAAGTAGTAGGCTTAATGACACAACTCGAAAAATCTAAAGGTGATGCAGCATCAATGTATAAATACAAACAACAATATCAAGGTTTACAAACAAAAATGAATAGTTTGATGCAAGAAGTTGAAGTTTTGAAAAAAGATAATCAAAAATTAACAACAAACCTTGATAGCACAAAAGTAGTACTTACAGAATCTAAAAATTATAATCAAACTTTAGTAGGTCAAAACGAAGAATTAGCAAAAACTGTAGAAAAAGGTTCTAAATTATCAGTATTGAATTTAAAAACAGGTGCTTATAAATTGAAAAGTTCAGGAAAACAAGTAGAAACAGAAAAAGCCAGACGTGTTGACATTTTAAAAATTAGCTTTACAATTGCTGAGAATAGTATTGCAAAATCAGGCGATAAAATTTATTATGTACAGGTTATCGATAGCAAAAACAATGTTCTTGGCGATAAAGCAACCGAAAGTTTTGGTGATAAATCGTTGACTTACAGTTTTAAATCGGTAGTGAAATTTGAAAACAAAACAGTTGATGTGGTTCAAGATTTACCTGGTAAAGGATTTGAAAAAGGAACCTATTTTGTAAATGTATTTGATAAGAGTGACTTAGTTTCTAAATCTTCATTTACTCTCAAATAATAAGATTTTAAGATAAATAAACCTAAAAAGTTCAGTAAATATTAATTTCCTGAACTTTTTTTTATTGTAAATTTGCTTACAAAAAGGAAAACGTTGAGAACCAATATTTGTAAAACTATTTCGGATATTAAGTCTTTTAAAACTAAATTATTACATTGGTCAAACCAGTTTAGAGAAATAGTTTATTTGGATTCAAATTCTGAAACTAACAATCAGAAATATTCACAATATGATTTAGTTTTAGCAATCGACGCATTTACATCAATAAAAACAGATTACACAAATTCTTTTCAATCGTTACATCAATATCAAAGTCAAACTAAAGATTGGCTTTTTGGATATTTATCTTATGATTTAAAAAATGATTTAGAGGAATTAAACTCTAATAATTTTGACGGATTAGATTTTCCTGATGTATTTTTTTTTCAACCAAAAAAAGTATTTTTACTAAGAGGCAATCTATTAGAAATTCAATATTTAAAAATGTGTGATGATGAAATTGAAAATGATTTTGCTGAAATATTAAATTATAAGGTTCAAAAAAAGATAAATTCAAACTCAATTAAAATTGAACAACGAATTTCAAAAGCAAATTACCTAAAAAAAACTACTCAAATGTTAAACCACATTCATCGTGGCGATATTTATGAAGCTAATTTTTGTATGGAATTTTTTGCTGAAAATGTTGCAATAAATCCAACATTTATTTTCGAGAAATTAAATGAGATTTCATTTGCTCCAAATTCAGTTTATTTTAAAAATCAAACTCATTTTTTGCTTTGCGCATCACCCGAACGTTATTTAAAAAAACAAGACAATCAAATTATTTCGCAACCTATAAAAGGAACGGCAATACGATTTGAAGATTTAAAATTAGACGAAGAATCAAAATTTGAATTATCAAATAATCAAAAAGAACGTTCCGAAAACATCATGATTGTTGATTTGGTTAGAAATGATTTATCAAAAACTGCAATCAAAGGTTCGGTAAAGGTAGAAGAATTGTGTAAAATTTATACGTTCAAACAAGTGCACCAAATGATTTCGACTGTAGTTTCTCAAACTGATATTACCACTGCACCGTTAGAAATTTTGCAAACTACTTTTCCAATGGGTAGTATGACAGGAGCACCAAAAATTGCTGCAATGAAAATTATAGAAAATCTAGAAGAAACAAAAAGAGGTTTATATAGTGGAGCAGTTGGATATTTTGATCCAAATTCAAATTTTGATTTTAATGTAGTTATACGAAGTATTTTATATAATTCTGATAATCAATACCTTTCATTTTCGGTAGGAAGTGCAATTACTTCAAATGCAACACCAGAAAAAGAATATGAAGAATGTTTGATCAAAGCAAAAGCTATGTTTCAGGTTTTAAGTTGAATTAAATTTAATAGATTAATTATGCTCAAAAAATTTAGTGACACAATCGCAAAAAATTTTCCTTTTTTAAAAAATAGTAGTTTTTATATTGCCGTTAGTGGCGGCATTGATAGTATGGTTTTAGTGCATTTATTCCAGCACTTTCAATTAAAATTTGGAATTTTACATTGTAATTTTAAACTTCGAGGTGACGAAAGTGATGCCGATATGCGATTTATTCATGATTATTGTGAAGAAAATAGATTGCAACTCAAAATTGGTTTTTTTGAAACTGCTTTAATTGCTAAGGAAATGAAAGTTTCGATTCAAGTTGCTGCCAGAGAATTACGTTACAAATGGTTTTATGAACAAATGGAAGAAAATAATGTTCAATATGTAGCCACAGCTCATCATCTAGATGATAATTTGGAAACTTTTTTAATTAACCTTTCTCGCGGAACCGGTTTAGATGGTTTAACAGGAATTCCAGAAGTAAACGATAAAATTTTTCGACCATTATTGTCATTTTCGAGGGAGGAAATTGAAAATTATGCTAAAGAAAATAATCTGAAATGGCATGAAGATTCAAGTAATGAATCGGATAAATACTTAAGAAATAAAATACGCCATCAAATTGTACCTATTTTGAAGGAAATAAATCCAAATTTTCTTGATTCATTTCAAAAAACACAAAAAAACTTGAAAGATTCAAAATCAATAGTAGATGACGGAGAATATATTATTTATAGAGAAGTAGTCGAAGAAACTGAAGATGGAAAAATAATTTTTGATTTAAAAAAATTGCTAAAAATGTCAAATTATGATGCTTATTTGTATCAATGGTTGCATCAATTTGGATTTACCGCTTGGAAAGATATTTATGAATTAGTCAATGCACAATCGGGTAAAAAAGTATTTTCAGAAAATTATTGCTTACTTAAAAACAGAGATAATTTGATATTATTTGCCAATATAGAAGATACAAATACATCAAAATATTATGTTGTAAAAAATCAAGAGCACGTTAAAGTTCCCTTAAATCTATCAATTTGTAAGGTAAATGACATTTCAAATGCTAGCTCCAATTGTATCTTTGTTGACGAAGATCTACTACAATTTCCGCTAGTAATTCGAAAATGGAATGAAGGCGATTCATTTTATCCTTCGGGAATGAAAGGCAGTAAGAAAGTTAGTAAATATTTTAAAGACGAAAAATTATCCTTAATTGATAAATCAAACCAATGGATTTTATGTTCTGATGATTTAATTATTTGGATCATAGGAAAACGTCAAGATGACAGATTTAAAATAACAACAAACACAACTAAAATAGTAAAAATAACACTTCAATGAAAAAACTAATTTTAATAATAACATTTTTTGCAGTCGGGATTATTGCTGCACAAGTAAAAAAACCTGTAAAATGGACTTCAAAAACAGAGAAAATATCTGAAACTGAATTTAATTTGGTTATGAATGCTACTATTGAACGTGGTTGGCACATGTATTCTCAATTTACACCAAATGATGGTCCACTTCCTATTGTATTGAATTTTAAAAATCAAAAAGGCAATTTTGAATTGGTTGGTAAAGCTAAAGAAACTCCTTATCAAAAGCAGTTTAATAAAGATTTTGGTGTTGACGAATATTTCTTTGAAGACAAAGCTACATTAACTCAAAAAGTTAAAATTACAAATCCAAAAATAACTAAAATTGATGTAAATATTGATTTTCAAGCTTGTCAAAATGCTTGTGTTAATGATAACAAAGATTTGTCATTTGTGATTCCGATTTCTCTCAAAACAGAAATTGCTATAGCAGCAACTCCAGTTGATTCTACCAAGTCTGAAATTAAAAAAAGTGATTCCCTAAAAGCAATTGTTAAGTCTGAAATAAAAAAAACAATTACAACTCCAAATGATGATAAAAAAGGTTTGTGGACGATTTTCTTATTAGCATTTTTGGGAGGAATGGCAGCTTTGTTAACACCTTGTGTTTTTCCAATGATTCCGATGACAGTTAGTTTTTTTACCAAACAAAGTAAAACTCCTGCACAAGGAAAACGAAATGCAATATTATATGGAGTTTCAATCATTGCCATTTATGTAATCTTAGGTTTGACAATAAATGCAATTTTTGGAGCTGATGCTTTGAATGCCTTATCTACAAATGTTTGGTTTAACATTCTATTTTTTATTTTACTAGTTGTTTTTGCGATTTCATTTTTAGGAGCATTTGAAATTATACTACCAAATTCTTGGGCAAATAAAGTCGATAAACAAGCCGATAGAGGTGGAATTATTGGTATTTTCTTCATGGCATTAGCACTAGCGATAGTTTCCTTTTCGTGTACAGGACCAATTGTAGGAACATTATTAGTAGAATCTGCATCAAAAGGTGGAATAGCTCCAATTATAGGAATGTTAGGATTTTCATCTGCCATTGCCTTACCGTTTATGCTGTTTGCTTTGTTTCCAGCTTGGATGAATTCGTTGCCTAAATCTGGTAGTTGGTTGAATACCGTTAAGGTTTCACTTGGATTTTTAGAATTAGCTTTTGCTTTCAAATTTTTATCAAATGCCGATTTGGTTTTACAATTGCATTACTTCGAAAGAGAAACATTTTTAGCCATATGGATTGCCATTTTTGCAACTTGGGGCTTGTATTTATTAGGAAAAATTTCGTTGCCACACGATTCCCCATTAACACATATTTCGGTGGGTCGGTTGATGTTAGCATTAGTAGTATTTTCGTTTACATTATATATGATTCCAGGACTTTGGGGTGCACCTCTAAAATTAATCAGTGCTTTTCCGCCACCAGAAACCTACAGTGAAAGCCCAAATGGTGTAGGAAATAAATCATTATCAGAAAATATAAAAATACCCGAAGGTGCAGAGATTGGACCACACAATTTGATAGTTTTTACAGATTATGCCAAAGGGTTATCTTATGCAAATCAAATTAAAAAGCCAGTTTTGTTAGATTTTACAGGTCACGCTTGTGTAAATTGCAGAAAAATGGAAAATAATGTTTGGTCTAACGATCGAGTTTTAAAAATATTAAAAAATGACGTAGTAGTAATTTCATTATTTGCCGATGACAAACGCGATTTGCCTAAAAACGAACAGTTTATCTCTAAATCGACAGGTTCTAAAATTGAAACTATAGGTGATAAATGGACAGATTTTATGATAACAAAATACAATACTAATACACAACCATTGTATGTTTTAGTAGATACCGAAGGAAATAATCTAAATCCTGAAAAACCAACCACAAGTTATGATCCAGATGCTGAATTATATGAGAATTGGCTAAAAAAAGGAATTAAAAATTTTAAGAAATAAAAAAATCCGTTAAAAATTACTAACTGATTTTTTTTAATCTGTTTCTTCCAGTGTAAAAATCTCTTAGATAGGTTTTTCAAAAAATCGAGACAATTTTAAAGCTAAAACTGTTGATGGAACATATTTTCCTTTTTCCATTGCGTGTATGGTTTGACGACTAACATCAATTTTTTTGCTAGTTCTTCTTGTGAAATATTTACAATTGCTCTCAAAACTTTTATTAGTATTAATTAAAATTTAGATTTTAGCTTTTGCATATTTTTTTTGCGAATTTAAAAATAAATTAATTTTATTTTTTACATATATTTACATCATTATAAGCCATTTAAAATTAAAGTTGATGCTAGTAAAAGTTTTCGGTAGTGCGGTTTTTGGTGTTGAAGCCACGACAATAACAGTAGAAGTTAATATTGATAAAGGAGTTGGGTATCATCTT
>JANXVF010000061.1 GCA_025351785.1 Flavobacterium sp. | reverse complement strand
AAAATGGGAGATATTAGTAAAGGCCAAGGACGCACCGTTTTGTTTGTAAGTCACAATATGGCTGCGGTTAAAAGTCTTTGTAATAATGGAGTTGTTTTAAAAAACGGACTGAATATTTATAGTGGAGAAATAGACGAATCGGTTTCTTTTTATTTAAATGAAAATTCAAAAAACAATGATTTGTTTTTTACGAGCTATGATTCATTAAAAATTAATGGAATTACATCAATAAAATTACTTTCTGATCACAGTTTTATAAATCATGAAGATAAAATTATAATAGAAGTTAAGTTCAATAAAAAAATTACAAATCTAAATATTGGGATTGCCCTATTAAACGCAACTAAAATTAAAGTTTTTACAACGGTTTTTGCAGTAACAGTCGCTACTGAAAAAATATATTGTGAAATTCCTGGTAATTTATTATTAAAAGGAACTTACACACTTGATGTTGCTACATTTAAAGACGAACAGGTTTTTGAATATATTAACGATGTATGCTTATTTCAAGTTGTAGATTTAATTAATGATTATAAAATTTATGGTAATAATATTGGCGATGTTAAAATAAATTGCAAATGGTATTCCAACCTTTAAAAAGAATAAAATATTTTTTGTTTAAAAGAAAGAATATATTTTTATCCGAAAGTGTAAAAATGCATGCTAATGTTATATTAGATACAAGCTATGGTGGTAGTATAGAAATTGGCAAAAAAACGGAGTTATTATATGGAGTTATTTTAATGACTTATGGGGGAAAAATAAAAATAGGTACAAATTGTTCTATAAATCCCTATTCTATTCTCTATGGACACGGAAATTTAACGATTGGTAATAATGTTTTGATAGCTGGACATACAATGATAATTCCTGCAAATCATAATTTTAAAGATTTAGAAACTCCAATAAACTCGCAAGGAGAAACAAGAAAAGGCATATTTATTAAAGATAATGTATGGATTGGATCAGGTTGTAAAATTTTAGACGGAGTAACTATTGAATCTGGAGCAATTATTGCCTCGGGTGCAGTGGTAACAAAAAATGTTGGTAAAAATGAAATAATAGTTGGGGTTCCTGGCAAAATCTTAAGAATCAGAAATTAAAATTTCTAAGATGATACTAAAAAAAATAAGAAAAATATATAGAATTCTAGTTCCCTTAAAACTTTCACAAAGTAAATTATTTGAGAATAAATTACAGCAAAATAAGTTAATTAAATCGTTCAATAAAGTAAATTCAGGATATGAATTAGATTTCTTAAAAGGCTTAAAAGTTATAGTTAGAGATCATAAATTCAGCGATTTAGAGGTTTTTGAGCAAATTTTTAACCAAAAAGAATATGAAATTATATTAAAAATATTTTTGGCAAACAGAAATTTTTCAAGAAATAAAATTATAATAGATGCAGGAGCTAATGTAGGCTTTACAACTGTTTTTTTTTCAAATAATTTTATTGATGCTAAGATTTTTTGTGTAGAACCAGCTGAAGAGAATGTTGAAATTTGCAAAAAAAATATAAATTTCCTTAAACATCCAGAAAATATATTTTTATATCCGAATGCATTAAGTGAAAAACCAAATTTGAATTATGATCTAGATAGAAATTTTAGAGACAAAAAAGATTGGTCAATAACTACAAATGAAATTAAAAACGGGGCAATAAATGGGATTTCAATTGGTGAGATAATTTCTCAAAACAATTTACAACACATATCCTTATTAAAAATTGATATAGAAGGTGCGGAACGATTTATTTTTAAAAAAGAAAATGATTTATCATTTTTAAAAATTACAGAAATTATTGCTATTGAAATTCATGACGAATTTGACATTCGAAGTTCGATAACTAATTTATTAATAGAAAATAATTTTTTTATTTTTGAATCTGGCGAACTTACCATTGGAATAAACAAATCTAATTTATACTAATGAGTACTTTTTATTTTTCGATTGTAGTGTGTTGTTACAATAGTTCTTCCAAATTATTAGAAACATTAAAACACCTTTCAAAATTAAAAGTAGAAGTCGATTTCTCTATCGAAATTATAGTTGTCGACAATAATTCGACCGATAATACATCAAAAATTGCTTTACAAATTTGGAATGATTTTCATTCAGTATATAATTTTAAAATAGTTTTTGAATCAAAACCTGGATTGTCATTTGCTAGAAATAAAGGTATTTTAGAAAGTAAAGGCAAGTATATTCTTTTTTGTGATGACGATAATTGGTTAGACGATGATTATCTTATCAACGCTAAAAGCATTTTAAGTAAAGATGATAAAATTGGTATGTTAGGAGGAATTGGTGAAGCAGTTACAGATGGAGATTTTCCGCATTGGTTTGAAAATGAAAAATTAACTTATGCCGTTGGAGCACAGCATCATACAGATGGCGATATTTCTTATACAAAGGGTTTTGTATATGGAGCGGGAGCTGTAGTAAAGAAAGAATTATTAATAATTTTACAAACAATCGGATTTACAAATGTTCTTACCGATAGAGTAAAAAGAAATGCGGTAAGTGGAGGCGGTGACAACGAAATTGGGTATGCAATAGTTTTGCTAGGATATAAAATTTACTACTCTGATAAATTGAAATTTAAACATTTTATTACAAAAAATAGATTAACAATTAATTATTTACTCAAATTTAAGAAAGGATTACTATATGCCGCACCATCTTGTAAAACTTATGAAAGGTATATTTTTAATAAAGACATAGAATTTAATCCATTACAATTTAAATATAGTTATTTATCAAAATTATTTAAAACGATAATTAAATATTTTCTTAGAAAAATAAGTAATTTTGAATTTATCACTAAAAGTTCAAATTACTATAATTTATTAGTTAAATCTCTGTTTTTTACAAAAGATGATTATAAAATTTACAATAAATCAAAAAGTAATATTTATAAAATAAACAATTATAATAGCACAATTAATTAAAAATGGATTCTTTAGTTTCAATCATTATTCCAACTTTTAATAGGGCTCATATAATAGGAGAAACTCTACAAAGCATTATCGCTCAAAGCTTTTCCAATTGGGAATGTATTATTGTAGACGATGCAAGCACAGACACTGGTTTTGAGGTTGTAAACGAATATATAAAAAAAGACTCCAGATTTAAATTATTTTCGAGACCTCAAAACAGAATAAAAGGAGCAAATGCTTGCAGAAATTATGGTTTTTCAAAATCTAGAGGTGATTATATAAAATGGTTTGATAGTGATGATATAATGCATCCAAATTTTATAAAAAATCAGGTTGAAATTCTCGATAAAAATAAAACTCTAGATTTTTGTATTTGTTTAGCAGATAGTTTTATTGTTGGCGAGATTAAA
>JANXVF010000010.1 GCA_025351785.1 Flavobacterium sp. | reverse complement strand
TTTATTTACGGTTAAAAGCCCCCCTGATACAGAAACAAAAAACTTTGGAGTTGAAGCGTCATTATTTACTGCTACATCTTTTGTTTGTGAAAAAGAATGCTGCGAACAAATAATAACAATTGCTGCTAAAAATAATTTTTTCATTGTTTTATTTATTAAGCTGTTATATTGAGAATATTTATTTTAATTTATATTAATTGTCAAATTGAGCTTGTGTAAAGCATTTTCTTAAAGACTTAAACAAACTCAAACATAACTGTGGCAATTAAGCCGAATACTAATTTTTTCATACTATTAAAATTTTAAAGTTTTAAATCTAGAACCATTCTAGATTTTTTAGTTTTTGTTTAACAAATAATTCGCGCCTTATTTGTTATGTCAAAACTACTACAAGCTTAAAGTGTGGTGTTACACTAAAAGTGTAAAAAATGTTAAAACTTTATTTATGTTGAAAATCATTAAAATATAGATTATTAAAAATGCTCTAGTTAATAATTAAAAAGATTTTGAACCATATAGCGCGGATTTGCAATCCGTATCTACAATCAAATTCAAAACAAATCTAACAAAAAAAACTACAACTTACTATCGTTGTAGTTTTTGTAAGTTTACATTCTTTATGGGCACGGATTGCAAATCCGCGCTATCCGTTGTGGGACATATCCGCGCCATCTGGATTGCATATCCGCGTTATCCGCTGTGTGGCATATCCGCACCATCTAGAACATTAACTATTATTATATTTTTAATCGAACAAATACATTCACTTGAGTAAATCTATCGATTGTATTTGTATTAAAATCTTGAATAACTTTTGCCCCAATACTAATCTTTTTAGTAAGACTATAATTTGCTTGAACGCCTATATTAACACCTCCATTTAAACAGGTATTTGTTGCATATCTCACCAAAGAGACACCAACTAAGGAAGAGATATAAAACGAATCTTTTTCTTTACTTGAAATTTCTGTTAAAATAGAATATTTATTAACATCATATAGTAAAGATGTTTCTTTGTTTTTTGCCTGACCATGCATGCCTTCAATTAGCAAATTTATCCTGTTTGATAATTGATAACCTACACCTAAATCAAAATTGTATCCATTGTCTTTTTCTTTATTTACGGTTAAAAGCCCCCCTGATACAGAAACAAAAAACTTTGGAGTTGAAGCGTCATTATTTACTGCTACATCTTTTGTTTGTGAAAAAGAATGCTGCGAACAAATAATAACAATTGCTGCTAAAAATAATTTTTCATTGTTTTATTTATTAAGCTGTTATATTGAGAATATTTATTTTAATTTATATTAATTGTCAAATTGAGCTTGTGTAAAGCATTTTCTTAAAGACTTAAACAAACTCAAACTGACATTTTCTGATGTTTAAATTTTATGGTTTGTCATTTGTTAACTGATCTACAAGAGTACTAACTGCAACTGCTGTTCCTGGTCCATCTATCATTCCAATAGCATCTCCTAAAATTATTAGCCACCAATGATGTTTAGCTACTGTGTCTGAATAATAATTATTCCAAAAATAAGCAGAATATCTAGCTGTTGAAGATAATGAAAGAATATTTTTTTTATCTTCTGTTGACAATTCTTTGTTATTTAAAATTGAGTCTTCAAACTTAACAATATAATTATAGACATCTGAATAACTATCATTTGTCTTTTCAATGCTTAAAATATAATTTCTTAAAGAAATGATTTGATTTTTTGCATTATTTGAAATTGAGCTTTTATTGATAACATTATCAAAATTAGACGAACTATCTTCTAAAAGCACACTAACTTCTTTAGAATCTATTGTTTCATAAGACGAACCTGTTAGCTCTTGATATTCGGAATTTGAGCCACCAAATTTATCTACCAAATTACATACTTCATTAACAGATAAATTTCCTGTCCCTTTAGTTTTAAGAACTTGTGTTAAAATATCGTTATGCAATTTTCCTGCATAATCATATTGATTTTTAGAGTTTTCTTGAGCACTTCCAACAAACCCAAACACAACTGTGGCAATTAACCCAGATAGCGCGGATTTGCAATCCGTGCCTACAATCAACTTCAAAACAAATCTAATACAAAAACTACAACTTGTTATCGTTGTAGTTTTTTTTGTTTACACTCTTTGTGGACACGGATTGTAAATCCGTGCAATCCTCTGTATGACATATCCGCGCCATCTGGCCCCTAAAATCCTTTGTATCTATTTACTTAGACTTTTTTATACGCCTCATTATATCAAATAATTGAAAAATTATAACCAAAGAGAAAATTATAGACAACCCTAACCAAATCAATCTTTTACCTCTGCCAATACCATTTACAATAGCATCATTGATTATTGATGAAAATTGAGTAATTATAATAATCATAAAAAATAAAGGAAAATATTTTAAAATAAAGTTGGATATAGAATTTCTTTTTTCATAGATTTTTTGAACGTATATTGAGAAAAAAATAACAGCAATACCAATTAAAATTGAAATTGAACAATTTTTTTGAGCTAAATCCGATGCACTATAATTGTTCATAAAAATTAAATAAAAGTGATAAATGGCAAATATTATGCTGATTAATGCTAAATACACATATGCTACATAGTTTTTCATGATGGTTGTTTTAAATTATTTTCTACAGGCTCTAATCATTTGTCCATAGCTAGTTATAGCAAATCCTATTGCAAGTGGACATGCAAGAGGACTTGCTGGTTCTGGTGTGCATACTGCGCCAACTGCTACAGTAGTTAATGTATACTGTCCAATAGCAAGTGCGCAATCCCAATTAAATCTAGCAGTAGGATTAGAAAAAACATTGCCTTGATATTCTACATACTTAACCATGTTTGCAAATGTATTGTATTTAGTAAACTCTTTTTCAGAAAGATTTAATTTTAAAACACTCTCTTCAAAAGATAACAAAGATTTATCAAATGATTTTAATTTTAGATTATTAACAAACTCATCAATTAAATTAAGATCATTAGTGTTAAATATACCATCAGACAGTCCTTTTACTCTCATTTGGTTGCTGTCATAATTAAAATACTCATAAGCTTTTGGAGTAAAGTTGTCCTTTAAACCAGTCTTATCATTAATTATATTTAAGATTTGTTCATTAGGTAATGATTTAGCTAATATATCATTTATCTCATTTGATAAATTTAAAGAATTATTTTTAACCAATTCGAATAATGAATAATCAAATTTATTTTGCGCATTCCCAACAAACCCAAACATAACTATGGCAATTAAGCCGAATACTAATTTTTTCATAATAAATAAAATTTTAAAGTTTTAAATCTAGAACTATTCTAGATTTTTTAGTTTTTGTTTAACAAATAATTCTCGAGTAATTTGTTATGTCAAAACTACTACAAGCTTAAAGTGTGGTGTTACACTAAAAGTGTAAAAAATGTTAAAATTTTAATTATGTTGAAAATCATTAAAATATAGATTGTTAAATATGCTGTAGTTAATAATTAAAAGATTCTGAAACAAGTTCATAATAAACCTAAGGCTCTGCATTCTCTCAAAATGTCTTCGTCGCCGCCTTTTTCTATACCTAGTAAGTCTTTTATTTTACTTTTTCTTTTTTTGATGGTATCGTCTGCAATATTTAGTCTTTTTGCAATAGAGCTTATTTGTAAACCTTGTGCTATTAAAACTATAATTTCTCTGTCAATACTGTCCAAAAATCCTTTGGCAAATAGTGGCTCTTTAATGCTTTGTGCTGCTTGGGGAGAATAATAGGTTTCGCCAGCTAAAACTTTAGTCAATGCTTCGAGTAAAACTGGAGCTTCAAAATCGCTTTTTATGAGCAAGCCGTTGGGTTGAAATTTCTTAACTACTTCAAACAGAGTAATGCTGTCTGTAAATGAAGTTAGCATAATTATTTTGGTAGTAGGCATATATTGTCTAATCAAACTACCTAAATCTTTGCCGCTGTACATGTTTTTTTCTTGAAATGATTGTAAAGAATGGTCTAAAAACACAACATCAAAAAAAGAATTGTTTTCTGGATTGGTAATGATATAATAGGCAGATTCGCAATTGCTTGCATCAAAAAATTGAAAAGTATAGCCTTCTTTGTTTAAAGACAAAATGTTTTTGTAGCCCTCAATCATTGACGAGTGGTCTTCAATAATTAAAATTTTCACTTCCATAATTTGATAGTAATTAGTAATTAGTGATTAGTAATTAGTGATTAGTAATTAGTAATTAGTGATTAGTTTGTGAAAATAGCAAACTAAACTGTAACTATCAAATTTATTTTTGTTCCAAAATTAATTTTAGAGTCTATAGTTATTATCCCGTTTATTGCAATTGCTCTGGTTTTCATGTTTTTAATCCCTATGCCTTTTTTGCTACTACTAGTGTCAAACCCTTTCCCATTGTCTTCAATTTCTAATATAATTTGTTCTTTGTTTTGCATTATCAAAATGGTAACACTGGTTGCATTGGCATATTTTTCAATATTTTGAAGTGCTTCTTGAATAATTCGGTATAAATTAATTTTAATGTCATTGTTTATAGAATCCCAGTTTACTTCTTTGCTAATATCAAGTGTGAATTTAATGGCAGAATGGTTTTCTATTTTAGCAAACAGCTCTTTTACAATTTCTACAAAACTAGCATTACTAGAAAACAAATTGGTGTTTAAATTGTGGGCTATGTTTCTTATTTCTATTTCTACAGCTTGAATTTGTTTGGATAGGTTATTAAATGATTCATTGTTTTCAATTCCCTCTTTGCTTAGTTCATAATAAAGGTTTAGTCTAACGGCAGATAATTTTCCCATTACGTTATCATGAAGATCTAAAGAAATTCTTTGTTTTTCGATATTTTTGCCTTCTTCAATCTTGTTTTGTTGGTCAATCATTAATTGAAATATTTCTTCTTCTGCAGTTTTTTGTTCTTGTTTTAGTAATAATTCGCGCGTTTTAGCTTTTTGCGACTTATTTTTAAACCACAATACAATAATTATTAAGCTCAGTAGTGCAAATCCAAAAATAATCCAAATACGTTTATAAAGCAGGTTGTTTTCATTTGAGACCACTTTGTTTTGACTGGTTATTTCATCGGTTTCAAATTCTATTCTTGCAAACTTGTCGCGAGTAGCCCGTTCTAAGTTTTGAAGGCTATCGTTCAATGCTATGTATCTGTTAGAATAGTATAGTTCTTGGCTAGGATTAGCTTGTTCTAAAAGTTTTAAAATCTTTAATTCATCTTCAAAAATATCATTTTGATGCGCTTGAATTTGAGCTTGTTTTAAATAAAAATTGGCTTTTGAAGTATCGTTTTGGGCTAAATAATATTCGCCAAAATGGGTTTTAACTTCTACTTGAGTTGGAATAAATTTTATGCTATCTGCAATATGTTCAACTTCTTTAAATAATAATAGCGAAGATCTATCATTTAATTTGAACTTAGAATAAGCAATTGTATTAATCACATAAGAATATGTTTTTAAATCTGTTTTTTTAATTTCATCAAGATTTACATTATTATTCAAATAATTTATTACTTTTTTATATAGCTTTTGTTTTAGATATACTTGAGCAATGTAGTTGTGGGTTTGAGTTTTTAAACTTGAAAACTGCTCTAATTTTCTTAAATCGTCGAGTTTTAAAAGTGCTTTATTGTAATACCATAAAGAATGTTCATAATCATTCATCCCAAATAAAGAATTTGCGATAGTTATAAAGCAACTGTATATAATTATATTTTTACTTTTTGCTCTTTTTAAGGATTTTATAGCATTTGACTCAGCTCCTAAAAAATCTTTTTGGCACCAAAGTAAATCTGCCTTATTTTGAAGAATTTCACAAATGTGAGGATTACCTTTAAATCTCAAAGATAACTTTTCAGCATTTGAAAAACAATAATATGCACTATCGTTTTTAAATAAATTAAAATAATACAATCCAATATTAGTTTTCGCAAAAATAATTCCGATAGTATCTTTTATAGATTCCGATTTATTTAATATTGTTTTATTTATTTCAAAAAATTTGTCGTCAAAGGCATATTTATTTCCAAGTTCTAGCAAATTATTTCTATTAATTGTATCTAATCGCTTTAAACCATAAGTTGGTTTTTTAGAGTATTTTTTTTCCTTTTGTTTGTTGCAACAAATGAAAATTAAGGATAAAAGAAAAATAAAAGTAATTTTTTTCAAAGAATTTTTTTATTTAAATTTCAAATTTACATAAATAAAAATGTAGCAACAAAATATGTTTTAAAGTCGCTACATTTTTTACTTTTTTATAATTTTATATTTAAATAAAAAAATTCTTTGAAAAAAATTACTTTTATTTTTCTTTTATCCTTAATTTTCATTTGTTGCAACAAACAAAAGGAAAAAAAATACTCTAAAAAACCAAC